>CAYWVG010000023.1:0-18189 GCA_964461645.1 uncultured Sulfurimonas sp.
AACCATGGCGAATGGGCGGAACAAACCAACCATTTGCAGCTCCTGCTATCTTAGAAGCTAAGATGATGCTATCTCTTTGTTTTGTTTTTAGCCACTTACCTACTATAGTTTCAGTCACTCCAGCATAACTCTCTTTTGGAGGAACTGGATAGAGTTCTGCAGTGTCAAAAAAATTTATACCTCTCTCGTAAGCCTTGTCCATGATTTTAAAAGACTCGGCTTCATCGCTCCAGCTACCAAAGCCCATAGTTCCTAAGCATATTGGCGTAACTCTAAGCCCAGTTTTTCCGATATATCTATAGTTCATCCATGCTCCTTCAATTATCTCTACTTCGCATCTATCATCTTAAGATACAACTCTTCAACCTTTGCCCTAGCCCAAGGAGTCTTTCTCAAAAACTTCAAGCTTGAGTTTATGCTCGGGTCAAACAAAAAACATCTTATTTCTATGCGCTGGGCTAATCCCTTCCAACCATAATGCTTTACAAGAGATTCTAAAATATCTTTTAACTTGACTCCGTGCAGTGGATTGTTCTTATTTTTTTCTACTTCACTCACTCTGTTTCCTTGTTTTTTATATAAATTCCAAAGCTCTTTGGTCGAACTGGTAGGTTTTGTGGGCTATTTTTGTTAGTATGTTTTTACTCGCTAAGTCTTTAAAGAGCTTTATAAGAGTTGGTTTTGAGATGCTCACTTCTTGCATGATGTCGCTATAGGATGCTAGAAGCTTGCCTTTTTCATCTAAATTATCTACTATAAACCTTATAACTTCAACTTGTTTTGAGTCTGTGATGGCTGAGATGGTTCTGATGATATTTGAGTTTTTTTGTATCTCTTTTTCTTGCATAAGTGGAAGAACTATATCATGTAGAGCATTTAAAAGCTCTTTTAGGTTGATGGGCTTTACAATGTAGTTTTCTACCTTTAGTTTTATAGCATCTAACAAGTATTTTGTATCTGTATGAGCAGTTGTCAAAATTGTTGGTATATGTATGTCATGAACTTCTTTTAACTCTCTTAAAAAGTCGATGCCATTTTCATTTTCTAGTAAAATATCTGAGACAATCACATCAACTTTGTGGTTTTTTATGATTTCAAGAGCCTCTCTTGATGTCTTTGTGGTAAAGATATTTTTTACAAAATCACCAAGCATATCTTTAGTTTGATGTAAAAGTGAATCATCATCTTCTAAATAAAGTATGTTGTATCCATTTAATATATTTAAGTTTCTAGTTACCATTTTCATCCTTTAGTGGTATGCTGATGCTAAATATTGTGCACTTTTGAAAGTTTTCATTTTGTATTTTATAATAAATATTCTTACACTCGATTTTACCGTTCATGTGCTTTTGCACAATCTGCTGTGACATATATAGCCCTATGCCTGTTCCACTACTTTTATACTTCGTTGTATAATAAGGCTCAAATATATGTTCTAATACTTTTTCATCGATACCACCACCATTATCTACGATGTTAACTCTTATGTTGTTTTTCGACTTTTTTACCACTACTTCTATGTATCTTTTATACTCTTTATCTTTTAATGCATCTATAGCATTTGAGATGATATTTAGAAAAACATGTGAGAGTTCATTGTAAAAACCATATATCTCTTCATCAGTTTTTACATTTAGTAAAAATTCAATCTCCTCTTTTTCTAACAAATATTTAGACAGAAGGACTGAGTGTTCTATACAAGTTTTTACAGAAAATTTCTCTTTAGCTCTACTAGGCTTAAAAAAGTTTTGAAAATCTTCAAGTGTTTTTGACATGTTATCACCCAGTAAAGTCGCATCATTAACCTTTTCTTTTACAAAATCTAGAGTTAATTTTCCAAGCTCCATCTTAGTCTCAAAACCCTGTATTATCATCATAAGAGATGATAAAGGCTGCCTCCACTGATGGGCTATGTTTGCTATCATCTCTCCAAGGCTTGCGAGTCTCGCTTGCTGAAACATAATAAGATCTTTTTTCCTTGAGTTTGCCACTTCACTAGCTATACGTCTCTCAAGTGATTCATTTAATCTTAAGAGCTCTTTTGTTTTTTCATTTACTGCATATTCAAGTCCAAAGTGAAGTTTTCTAAAGTGCATGATAATCATAACTGAGAGCATGATAGAAAATATAAAAACAAAAACAATAGAGATATTTAATATAGCTGAGAGAGTGTTAAAGATAATCTGCGTATCACTTTTTTCACGTATTGCCATATTTAAGTCATAGTTAGTTAAGTTTGTAATATAGATTGAAATTGCATTGATTTCAAAGTTTACTTTTCGTATAACAGTTTCTATATTTTCACTTTTAGGATTTTTTAACTCAACTAAAATCTCACTGACTAAGCTATCCACCCTTATTATTTTCTCATTTATATTTGAGATTATGCTTCTTTGTAAAATTTTGTTTTGGTTTTGCTTTCCAATGTTAAATATTTTTTTTATTGCTTTTGTTATAAAAGTAGCTTCATATTCATCTGAAAAACTTATCTCTAAGTATTTTGCCCAGTTATCTCTAACAACTTGTTCACCTAGTGTTATAACATCATATGAGTATTTCAAATCTATATTTTTGTTATATACATCAAGTATAGTCTCTTGTATATTTATAAGATATGCATCTTTGATGGCTTCAAGTTTTAAAATGGGTTTTGTTCTCTTTTCAAACAAAACATCGAAATCATTTTTTATAGTATATATTGATATCTGCGATAGAACTATGATGGAAATCATTCCACTAATGATTATAAACATTAAAATAGAAGTTTTATATGAAAATGAAGTTTTTTCTATAGATGAAAGTAATTTTTTAATCTTCATTATTTACTTCTATAAAATTTGAGTCTTTGTATTTATAAAGATATACTTTGTTATGGAGTTGTGTATTTTTAAAGCCAATCTCTAAAGCGCCCAAAGAATCACTTTTAAGATTTTTAATCTCTTTTAGAAACTTTTCTCTTGTTATATCGCCCTCTATAGTTTGCAGGGCTGCTACTACTGTTTTTGCAGCAAGGAAAGACTCAAGAGATATAAATCCAAGGGCTTGATTTGGATAGTATTTTTGCATAAGCTCTTTATATTCCAAAACAACGCTTAGTTTAGAATTTTTGTAGTTTGGTACGACTTCGCTAAAGAGTAAATTTGTAGTATTTTTATCTAACTCCTTTATCATCTCATCAGCATCTCCAAAAGAGATATTGCAAAAGTAAGTATTTTTAAATATCTCATCTTCTTTAGCAGTTTTTATAAAAAGTGCATTAGCTCTATAAGCTCCAACCATTAAAACAGCTTCAGGTTGAACACCTTTTATTTCATATAGTGCATGTTTTATGGATAGAGTGTTTCTTTTGTAAGTCCCCTCGCCTGAAAGTTTTAATCCTCGGTTATTTAAAGACTCAAGTAGCGAGACAAAACCTTCTTCTCCGTAGTCATCATTTTGATAAAAAACCGCAAATCTTTTTATTCCTTTTTCTTCATAAAGATACTTAACTATAGCGTTTATCTCTTGATCATAAGAACTTCTAAAGTTTACAAAGTATTTATTATTTTTATCTCTTAAAAATTCAGCTCCACTAAATGGAGCAATAAAAGGAATCTTTTTCTCTTGAACTATAGGTAATATTTTTTTGACTGTTGGAGTTCCAACAAAACCAAAAAAGACAAATATTTTTTCATCTACAAGCTTTTTAATATTCTCAATAGTTAGTTCTGGCTCATACTTATCATCATATACAATCAGAGAGATTTTTTTGTCTTTTAATAAATTGTTATCATTTACATGAGAGAAGTAGGCATTAGCCCCACTATAGACCGCACTTCCCCATGCTTTCATAATGCCGCTGCTAGGGACAGATATCCCAAGTTTCAAACTATCTTGATCAAATTTTTCATCTTTTTGTGAAAAATATAAAAAAATCAAAATAAGAAATAAAGCTATAAAATATTTTATCACTAATATGCCTTTTTTATGATGATTGTATCATAAATGAATATAATTTTACTATTTACAATAAGAGTAAAGTATATTTTACTTTTTAAGTATTATGAAAGTTTTATGAGGTTAAGCTCTGGTAATATTTTTTTTACCAAAAGGGGTTTATAGATGCAAGAGTTTATCTACTATAGTGATAGAGGACTTGATTTTCCACTTCCTGAACACATCCTCGTAACTTCTACTCATGACAAAGAACAAAAAAGCAGTTTTATAGTTTCAAACTCACAAGAAGTACATGGAGAAGTCATCGCAGATGAGATTGATTTTTATATCTCAAACTCAAAAGACTCCATAGCAAATAAGATTAAAAATGTTGAAAAACTCTATGAGATAAATGCCATAAGATTTGACATGGCACAAGATGTGAGTTTCAGTCAAGATGTCTCTAAAGAAGTTTTACTCATAGCAACAAAAGAACAAAAAGAGAGTTTTTTAAAGGCTATGGTTCCAGATGAATTTAATCTTTTTCATGTTCTTCCTGATGCCATCAAGTCTATTGATGGCCACATTGGAGCTTTGAATGCGGTTGTAAATGACACATTTAAAGATGCTACGCTTAAAGTCTCTCAAGTAGTCTGGTTTGATCGTGACAAAAGAAAAAAAGAGAGAAGCGGAGTTTTTGATCCACAAGAGAGTTCTATAGATGCAACACTTGCAACACTTAGAAAGAATCTTACAAACTATGACTATAAAAAATTTACTCTTTATGATCAAAATATTTGTCAATATCATGAAAGAAGAGAAGAAGTTTGTTCTAAGTGTGAAGAAGTTTGCCCAACTGTAGCCATTATCAAAATTGATGAGAGCAAGCATCTAAAGTTTTCACAAATAGATTGTCATGGCTGTGGTGGCTGTATCTCTGTTTGTCCATCAGGTGCACTTGATTATGCACCAACTACTAGAGAGAGTATCTATGAGATGGCTAAACACTTCCGTTACCACACACCTTTAGTTATACCACAAATCATGAGCCTTAAAGGTTTAGAAGTTTCTTTAGGAGAAAATATCTTACCTTTAAAGATAGAGGGTGAAAAGTTTTTACATGAGTCAACTTTTCTAACTCTTCTGCAAGAATCAGGCTCTCAAGTTATATTTTATTCAGATTTTTTATCTAAAGGTGTTAAAGACTCCATCTTGATTTTAAATCAAATCTACCAAAAGAAGTACAATAAAGATGCGATTTTAGTAGCATCAAATAAGGATGAATTAGAAGATGCGATTGAAAAAGCTGAGTTTATCGAAAACTCAAGATATTCATATAACGAGATAGGTTCAAGAAAAAGAGAAGTTTTCTCACTTCGACTTAGACATATGATAGGTGAAGATGATTTAGGAGTTGTAACTACAGGTGAACACGTTCACTACGCTAAAGTAAAAGTGGATCAAGATAAATGTACTCTTTGTTTGGCATGTGTTGGAGCTTGTAATGTAGATGCGCTAATAGCAGATCCAAAAACTTATGAGTTAAAACTAAATGCTTCTTTGTGTACGGCATGTGGTTATTGTGAGCCATCATGTCCTGAGAAAGATTGCCTCACACTAGAGCGAGACATCATAGAGCTTAAGCCATCATGGTTTAAAGAAACAACACTTGCAAAAGATACTCTCTTTGCTTGTGTTGAATGTGGAGTAGAGTTTGCAACTACTAAGTCAGTTGAAAAAATAGCAGCGATGATGGGACCTATCTTTGCAGCATTTAGCCCAGTAAAACAAAGAACACTCTACTGTTGTGAAAACTGTAAACCAAAATTAATGATAAAAGAAGGACTACTAAATGCGTAATCAAGAAATAGATAAAGCAAGACTTTTTATATACAACTTATTGTCTCTTTTGTTTGTAGAAAACCATGTAAAGAATGAACAAGCTCAAATCAAAGAGAGTCTTAAACTTCTCTCTATAAACTCTTTTGATGATGATGTAAGTGAGGCTGCAGCATCAATTTTACAAAACATAGAGAGTGGCTCTGATGAAGAGCTATATGTTGAATATCAAGAACTATTTTTAGTGCCTTTTTCAAAATTTATCTCTCTTAGCGCTTCGTACTATTATGAGCAAAGAGAGGGTGGAGTGATGCTTTTAAAGGTAAGAGACATCTTAGCTAGAACTAAAATTAGAAAAGATGAAACTTCTTTTAGTGCTCCTGAGGATCACTTTGGTTTTATCTTTACTTTTGGTACTTACCTAATAGAGCAAGAGATGAAAGGTGAGTTAGATGCAGCTCTGCAAAAAGAACTTTTTGAATCTGTTATAAATCCATTTTGTGATGAGATAGCTTACAAAATGATGTCAAGTGATACAAAAATTTATTCTTATGTTGGGGCGATTCTTGGTAACTTTTGTAATTTTGAGAGAGCATACCTAGATATAGCAAAAATAAAAGTAGCTTAATTGTGGGGACTTTAAAAGTCTCCCTAAGAGTTCAAGCGAGCTTTTAGGGTGGCTTTTAACCACAAATAAGAAGAGGAGTGAATATGTCTGATGAGATATTAAAGAGAAGAGATTTTCTAAAGCGTGCTGGAATTGCCGCTTCAGTTCTTGCTACATCAGTAGTTGCAGTTGCTGCTACTACAGAAGGTCAGCACAGAGGTCACAGAGGTAACAGTGATAACAAGGGAAATGGTGTTGTTACTGGTAACTCAAATAAAAAAGAGATTTTGTATACAAAAACTCAAGCTTGGGATGAGTTTTACAACTCAGCTAAATAAAAAAGGAGGAAGAATAAGATGAAAATGCTTAAAAGCTTTGGAAGAAGAAGTTTCATGAAAATGGCTTCTCTTGCAACAGTTACTACAGCAACTTCTGCATTTGCTAGCAATAGCGTCTTAAGAGGAGCAACCAAGGATGAGATTAGAAATCCTTATCCTGGTTCAAAACTCATTAAGACAATTTGTACGCACTGTTCAGTAGGTTGTGGAGTTGTAGCTGAAGTTCAAAATAATGTGTGGGTTCGTCAAGAGGTAGCTCATGATCACCCAATTAGTCACGGAGGCCACTGTTGTAAAGGTGCCGATATGATTGATAAAGTTAGAGGTACAAACAGACTAAAATATCCAACTGTCAAAGTAAATGGCAAATGGGCAAGACTTGACTGGGACAAGGCGATGAGCCAAATTTCAGATCAACTTATTGGCATCAGAGAAAAATATGGTGCGGATGCAGTTCAGTTTTTAGGATCTGCAAAATGTAGTAACGAACAAGCTTATTATATAAGAAAGTTCGCAGCTATGTTTGGAACAAACAACATAGATCACCAAGCTAGAATTTGACATAGTCCAACAGTTGCCGGTGTGGCAAATACATGGGGTTATGGAGCTATGACAAATCATCTAGGTGACATGCAAAACTCAAAAGCTATAATAATTTTTGGAGCAAATCCAGCGGCAAATCATCCGATTGCTATGCAACACATTTTAAAGTCAAAAGAACAAAATGGTGCAAAGATTATCGTAATCGATCCAAGATATACAAAAACTGCTGCAAAGAGTGACATTTATTGTCGCATCAGAACAGGTACAGATATCGCTTTTATGTACGGAATGATAAGACTCATCCGTGACAATAAGTGGTTTGACAAATCTTTCATTAACGATAGAGTTTATGGGATGGAAGAGATATTTAAAGAGTGTGAAGAGTATACTCCAGAGCACGTTGAAGATATAACAGGATGTCCAAAAGAGCTACTTATCCAAGCTACAACTGCGTTTGCTACAGCAGAGCCAGGATGTCTGATTTGGAATCAAGGATGGACTCAACATACTGTTGGATCATCAAATACAAGATTGGGTTCAATCCTTCAACTTGTACTTGGAAATATGGGTAAACCAGGTGGTGGAACAAATATTCTAAGAGGTCATGATAATGTTCAAGGCTCAACAGATATGGGTTGTCTAGCTGATACTCTTCCAGGTTATTATGGACTTGCTGAGGGTTCATGGAAATACTTTGCATCTCAATGGAAGGTTGACTATGATTGGTTAAAAGGTCGTTTCAAGTCCAAAAAAATGATGGAAGAAAAGGGTTTTAGCTTAAGTCTATGGATGAACGGTGTTTTAGATGAAGCAAATGCTAAGAATAATGCTGACACTCCTCTTAAAGCACTAGTATGTATAGGAAATGGAATATCTACTATTACTCAAGTACAAAAAGTAAAAGAAGCACTAGACAAGCTAGATCTTGTTGTTTTTATTGACCCTTATGTAAATGATGCGGCAGTTATTACTACAAGAGATAACAACCTTTATTTACTACCAGCTGCATCTCAAGTTGAGTGTAGTGGAACTGTTGTAAATACAGGAAGAAGTGCACAGTGGAGAAGTAAAGTTGTAGAGCCTCTTTATGAAGCTAGACCAGATGAAGAGATCTTATTTGACTTTGCAAAAAGAATGGGCTTTTATGATGAGTTTACAGCTGGAATGGGCAAAGGTAAAGATTTTACATGGCCTGAAGATGCGACAGATGAGATTGCAAGAACATTAAAAACTATCGGTATGCAAGGTAGAACAGCTGCTAGACTTAAAAAGCATACAGAAAATTGGCATCTCTTTGACACAACTTCCCTAAAAGGAAGAGGCGCTGTAACTAAAGAGTACTATGGTTTACCGTGGCCTTGTTGGGATGAGACACATCCAGGAAGTCCAGTTTTATACAATGTAAATCTACCAGTTAGTCAAGGTGGTATGGGCTTTAGAACTAGATTTGGTACTGAGCGTAATGGTGTATCTCTACTAGCAGCTGATGGCGTAGCACCTGTTGGTTCACGCATCAAGGGCGGATATGACGAAATCACTTCTGTAAATATAGAAGAGTTAAGTGGTATCAAGCTAAGCGATGAAGAGAAAAAACTTGTTGAGGGTAAAAACTGGAAAAATGATGACAGTGGAATACTCGTTAGAAATGCTCTAAAAGCTGGACTCGCTCCTTATGGAAATGCTAGAGCTAGAACTATTGTTTGGGGCTTTAGAGATGAGATTCCAAAACATAGAGAGCCTTTACATTCATTTAGACATGACTTAATAAAAAGATATCCAGCAGTTGCAGATATAGAAAATCACTATAGAACAACTGTTCGTTATGCAAGTGAGCAAAATGCTCAAAACTGGGTTGCCGATTATCCTATAAACATCGTCTCAGGAAGAGTTGTTGAGCATATGGGAACAGGAACAGAGACTCGTGCATCTAAATACCTAGCTGAACTCTCAGGAGAGATGTATGGTGAACTTCATCCAGAACTAGCTGCAAAACTAGGTCTAAAAGATGGCGAGATGATGTGGGTCTATGGAACTGGCGAGGGTAAGATTAAGATTAAGTGTAAATACTCTTATAGAGTAGATGAGAACTCGGTCTTTTTACCTCAAAACTTCTCTGGTGTTTGGAGTGGTGAGAGCTTAGAGAGTAGATATCCAGCAGGAACTGCTCCTCATAGTTTTGGTGAGAACTCTAACCAAGTTACAAGTTACGGTTACGACCAACAGACATCTTGTCCAGAGACTAAGTGTTCTTTGGTAAGAATCGAAAGAGCATAGGAGAAGTAAAATGAGTAAGCCAGAATATGCAAGAATGAAATTTTACTGCGATGAAGACCTTTGTATTGACTGTAATGGTTGTGTTGTAGCTTGTAAAGAAGCTCACGAGGTTCCAGTTGGAGTAAATAGAAGAAAAGTTGTAACTATTAACGAAGGTATTGTAGGTAAAGAAATTTCTATATCTATGGCATGTATGCATTGTAGTGATGCACCATGTCAACAAGTATGTCCAGTTGATTGTTTTTATATAAGAGTTGATGGCATAGTCCTTCACGACAAAGATAAGTGTATCGGCTGTGGATATTGTCTATTTGCTTGTCCTTTTGGCGCTCCACAGTTCCCTCAAGATGGAGCTTTTGGTACAAAAGGTAAGATGGACAAATGTACAATGTGTGCAGGTGGACCAGAAGAGACTAACTCTCCTGCAGAGTTTGACAAATATGGACAAAACAGAATTGCAGAAGGTAAAGTCCCAATGTGTGCATCTATGTGTTCAACTAAGGCGTTATTGGTTGGAGATTCAACAGAAGTAGCAGCTATTAAAACATATAGATCTGTAGCTCATGGAAAAGGCATATCAACACAGTCTTACGGTTGGTAGGAGTATATTATGCAAAGTAGTACATTTTATACTAGAAACAAAGCATATCTACTTACCCTTTTAGGCCTGGGTGTTGTTGGTTTTGTATTTATAGGGTTTATGATGATTATGGATTGGGAATACTTTTTAAAGTATCCCCTCCATGTTATTTTAACTGGAGATACTAGCGGGGTTTTAGTAGAACCAACTTCAAACTATCAAGCGATGGTAAATGCAGCTTTTGGACCTAGCTATAACTCTATTGCTCCGGAGATTATTCGTGCAAGTAATGAGAGACAAGAGTTTATATGGTGGGTTTTTGTAGCTGAGATTGCAATCTTTTGTTTTATGTATGCAAAATACGGAAGAAAGGTTGCAATAGTTACAAATCCTAATGATGAAGTTGAAGTTTTTTCTCTTTTTCATAGAGCTGTTATTTGGTTAAATATAGTTGTGATAGTAGCTTTAATAATTACAGGCTTTAACATAACTTGGGGTATGCGCTCAGGTGGTGGAGATATAGCATTTTTCCTAAGAGGTTCACATGAGATGCTAGGTCTTGTTTGGCTTCCTTTATGGTTTGCTATGACTGTCATAGCATTTAAAGATGCAAAGATTCTTTTTAATAATTCAATAACAAAAAAGTTGATTTTAAAAGGTGGTTATACACCAATGAAAAGAGTCATCTTTATAGTCTTTGTAGTTATGGGAGCTGGTCTTATCTTTAGTGGTATAACTATTTGGTATATCCATCCTGATGCATTTACGCACAGTGAGTTTATACAGCTTAAGAGATATCTGCTCTATGTCCACTTTGGAGCTAGTGTACTAATCATGTTTTTCTTGATGGATTTTGTTTACTCGGTAATGGTCGCAGTAAAAGGAAATCTTAAAGGTTTAATAACAGGAAAATATCCACGAGAGCATCTTGAGCAATTAGCACCTGATGTTTTAAGAGATATAGAAGAAAAAAGGTAGTCTCACATGACTAAATTAATGACAAGCAACGAGATTCCACAACTACATCCTAATCTAGACGAACACACTAAAAGAGTGGTCATAGAGAGGTTTGATTTGGATGGGGTCGATACCTTTGAAGATTATGTTATAAAAGAGCAAAGAGTTAAGTTTTTTTTAAATGGAGTTAAGTTTCTCTCAGTTATGTGTATCGCAAAATATCAAGATGCACATATTGTAGGTTTTTTACTCTCAGAAGCTGTCATTAAGAGTCTTGATGATGTTAAGAGTCTTGAAGTTAGCGATGATGGGCTCAGCGTCTATGTAGATGCCGATGTCTCACAAGAAGGGTATGATAATCTCTTTAAAGAAAAAACTCTAACTTCAGGGTGTTGTATTGGTGTAACAGGAAATGCTGAAGAGCTTTTTAAATGCTCTTTTGTTAGTACTGACTACACTATTAGTGCAGAAGATGCACTAAAGACAATGAGAAGTTTTTCAAAACCATCTGAGCTATTTGATAATACTGGTTGCGTTCACAAGGCAAGACTTGTTTTAGAAGATGGTAGCTTTTTTGAAGCTGAGGACATAGGAAGACACAACGCTATTGATAAGGTAGTTGGTCTTGCATCTCTGTCTAAAAAAGATATACAAAGATCTGTTTTATATGCAAGCGGAAGGTTATCTATGGAGATGGTAGTAAAGTGTGTTATGCACAAGATCCCCATAGTAATATCTAAAGCCGCTGTTACATTTCAAGGCATAAAAGCCGCAAATGAGCACGGCATCACACTTGTCGGCTTTGCAAGAGGAAATAAGATGAATCTATATACTCATTCTTCTAGAATAGGGGTATAAAAAGGCCATCTATATTTCCACACTAAAGAGAACTCGTCTTCTTTAGTGAAGGGACAAAATTGTCCCTTGCAACCCCATAAAAGCTACGAAAACTTATTTTCGAGATTTAAATTGTAGGTACTTTAACATTCGCTTCCCCTAGCTAAGAAGAAGTACCTACTTATAGAGGATAATGATGATATATCTAAACAAACTACAATACAACTCGCTTGATACCATAGAACTCTCAAACTCACTCTCTCTAAATGCACTAAAGCAAAACCAAGATTATGAACAACTCTGCCTGGAGTTTCAAACAAAGTATAAGCATAAGATGATAAAAACTTTTTCCTTTACAAAAGAAGGGTTTTTAGGTCTATTTCTTGAGTTAGATGCAAAAATTGCAATTAGTCGGGGTGAAAGTGAAGCTGTAGTTGAAGCTGGAGTGCTTTATGAGAAACTTGGATATAGCATTACATGGCTTGAGTTAAACAGAGATGGAGATGTGAACTTATCAAACTTAAAAGATATAGACTTTGTTTTCATTTCTTCGTATGTGATGGACAGCTTTGTAAAAATAGATATAAATAAGATAAAAAAGATAACAGATGCAAAGATAATATCTAATGCCTCTGCACACTACAATAAGAGTAGCGATGCCTTGTATTTTGACTCATACAAATTAACAGGCTTTGCTCTTAGTGGAATCCTACTCTTTGATGATGATATGTTTGAGCTAATAAGCATAGGCTTTATGGATACGATTGCTCTAAAACTATCCCTTGATGCACTGAAGATGCAGAACTTTAACACTCTACTAAAGGCTAAGTTTTTAAAAGAGTTAAAAGAGAGTTTTAAAGAAGATTTATATTTTTTTGTCTCCCCAGATTCTACACTTGAGTACTCTCTTCATTTTGGTTTAAAGGGCATAAAGGCAAGAGAGTTTATAAGAACTTTAGCACTAAGTAAGATTTTTATAACAAATGGAGAAGGATGTTCACTCGGACTTGCTAAACCATCAAGAGTCATTCAAGCTATGGGATACGATGAGTTGAGTAGTAGAAATGCTATAGAGTTATCATTTACTGATGAAATGAGTGAAGAAGAGATAACAAAAATAGTAAAGACAATGCGTCTAAAATATATACAACTTATCTCATTAAATGATTGATAAATCCTAATTAATGTGTTTTATAGGTTTTTGATTTTTTGGAACCTCGGACTTGTTCGAGGCTGGTGTGTCATAAAAGCCTAACTGCCCAGAAACATCGTGGGAAAATGCCATTGTTTAGAATTTCTAAAGTTCTCGGCTGCGTTTATACTAAAACGAAAGAGTTCGTTTTAGTACGTAAAATACGTAATTATATTCTTGCGTAGTTAACGCTTAAACAAGCATCAAGTTCTGAGAGTTCTTGTAAAGTTTTCTCATCAACGCCATCATCAACTAAGATAACCGCCAATGCTTCTGAGTCTTTGTTTCTTGCAAGTGAAAAGTCTGCTATGTTTACATTGTTTTTAGCTAAAGTTGAGCCGATACTTCCGATAACACCTGGGACATCGCTATTTTTAAACAAAATCATATTGCCCTTTAGTGCCACTTCAATATCAAAACCATCAATTGCTACGATACGCTTGATACCATCATCAAAAATAGTAGCACTTATCGTTGTAGTTCCCTCTGCAGTAGTTAGCTTAACTGTTATGAGGCTTTTAAATACAGATGAATCATTAAGCTCTTCTGATTCTATCTTAATACCTTTTTCTTTTGCAACAAACTCAGCATTTACGTAGTTAATAGAGTCACTAGAACTCTCACTCATAGCACCAACAGCCACAAAAGTAGACAGAGACTCAACATACTTAGCTATCTCACCTTGTCCGCTAACTTTTATAGCTACTATTTGAGACTGATTTATCTGAGATGCTAAAAAGCCTATTTTTTGTCCCATCTCAAGAAATGGCTTTACAAAAGGTGGAATCTTGCTCTCATCTATTGGCAAATTCATCGCATGAGCAAATGAGATGCCTTTAGCTGCCTCAATAGCATTTTGTGCAGCTTGAGTACCAATGTTGTACTGTGACTCATAAGTATTTGCGCCTAGATGCGGAGATACTATAATATTGTCAAGTTCTAAAAGAGGATGATCTGTTGCTGGCTCTTTGTTAAAAACATCAATACCTGCGAAACGGATTTTTTTAGATTTTAAATTATTGTAGAGTGCTTCTTCATTATAAAGTCCACCTCTTGCACAGTTGATTAAGACTACTCCATCTTTCATCTTAGCAATCTCAGGCTCATCTATCATATTTTGAGTCTCTTTGTTTTTAGGAGTATGAATCGTAATGATGTCACAAGCTAAAATATCTTCAAAATTTTTAGTATATGTCATATCAAAATCAGTTACTTTTGATGGGTGAATATATGGGTCATAAGCTATAATATCCATCTCAAAAGATTTAGCTCTCTTTGCTACTCGTGAACCGATGTTACCAAAACCTATAACACCAAGTTTTTTTCCTTTCATCTCATAACCATACCACTTCTCTCTTTTCCAAATTCTTTGGTTTTTAAGGTGGTCATGTGAATATGGAAACATTCTCATACATGATAACATGTGAACCATTGTAAGCTCTACTGCCGCTATAGTGTTTGCAGTTGGTACATTCATAACGATGATACCTTCTTTTGAACACCCATCTATATCAACATTATCAACGCCAACTCCAGCACGCACTATTGCTTTCATGTTTTTAGCAGCTGCGATAAAAGCAGCATCAACGTCTGTAGAGCTTCTCGTAATCGCGACATCTGCACCAGCGATAATATCAAGAAGTTTTACTTTATCTTCATCAGCTGCCATTATAAAATTGATATTTTCATCATTTTTTAGCATCTCAAGACCAGCTTCATGAATATGGTCACAGACTACTATTGTATGTTTTTTACGACTAGGCATTTAGTGCCTCCCTATATGTAGTTTTCATCATTTTACACATCCTCTTTAAACAGCTCTACTTTTGCTGATATTTGATAATTTTTCAAAACTCTAACCAAAGAGTTCAGTCTATCTACATCTTTAGAATAGATAAGTAACTCTACACTATTTTTATCTCTCATAAGATAATATTTCAAACTATGTTGCTTCAATTCTTCTTTTAAACAAAAGAGTTGATATGGATCTAAAAGAGAAGCTGAAAGCTTATAAATAGTTTTACTAACTATCTCTTCATTTAAGTCTAGCTCTATAAAGACTTCATTAACAGGATAAAAATATCCTAACTTTTGGGTTTTTGAAAAATGATTTAACCAAACATCTTGGGGTTTTTTCTGTACAACTTCACTTTTATGTGTAAGTGGTTGCCCATAGTCTTGCTCGTGTGAAGGATTTATAGAGATAAGAAAAAAGATGATAAAAATGGCAACTCCGAGTGCTAAGACCGGAGTAAACCATTTTAATACTTTTTTCATCTTATTGGAATTTGTCTTTTATAAGATCTCCTAGAGAGTTTGACGTAGTATCATTAATCTCATCTAATAGTTCTTGATTTTTAATATAGTCTAGTTTTTTTACAGATAGACGAATACGGTCTCTTTTTGTATCTATAACTGCGATTGCAGCTTCTATTTCTTGACCTACTTCTAACTCTTCTTTTACTAGTGGAGCTAAGTCTTCATCACGAATAAGTGCATCAACACCATCTTCTAGTGATACAAAAACACCAAATTCTTTGATATCACGGATAGTACCTTTGATAGCAGTATTTACTTTATGATTAGTAGCAAATTTATCAATAGGACTCTCTAGAAGAGTTTTACGGTTTAGTGATATTTTTTGGTCTTCTTCGTTGATTTTAGCAATCTTAACTTCAACTTCTTCACCAACTTTTAAAACATCTTTACACTTAATGTTTTTATCCCATGATATATCTTGATTATGAAGAAGTCCTTCTACTGAACCAACACGAACAAACGCACCAAAATCAGTTAAAGATGTAACCTCACCAGTTACTACATCACCTTCACTAAAGTTCTTAGTAAACTCATCAAATGGTTTTGGAAGTAATCTTTTTAGTGAAACTCTAAGTTTATGAGTTTTAGGATTTATCTCAATAACTTCAACATCAATTTCTTGGCCAACTGTTAAGTAATCATTTGGATTTTTAACATTTTTGCTCCAAGTGATCTCTGAGATGTGTAAGAAACCTTCTATATCATTTCCTAAATCTACAAAAACACCATAAGCTTCAATGTTCGAAACTGTTACAGTAATAGTATCGCCTTCATCTAATTCGCTCTCAACTTCTGCCCATGGGTCTGGTTGAACTGCTTTTATAGAAAGAGAAAGATGTCTTTTATCTTTATCGTAAGAGATAGCTTTTACAGTTACTGTATCACCCTCTTTATAGATTTTTGAAGGATTTACTGGACCTTTATAGCTGATTTCATTATAGTGAACTAAACCATCAACACCACCAACATCTACAAACATACCGTAGCTAGTGATTTTTTTGATAGTTCCCTCAACTAAGATATCATCTTCCATTAGCTTGTCAATGATCTCTTTTTTCTTTTTTCTCTCTTCGTTAAATAGTTTACGACGAGATACTACTATAGAGTTTTCTTCTGCATCTACTTTTACAACTTGAGCTTTTATTTTACGACCAACAACTTCATCAGTATCTTTAAAAGCAGCGAGTGAGCGAGGCATAAAGAAAGAAACATCATCAGCTTCTACTACATATCCACCACGATTTTTCTTAGTAATAACACCTTCAATAATTAAATCTTCAAAGTCATCTTTGTGTGCTTCAATAAAGTCAATAGTTTTTTGTACCTCTAACACTTTTTTATAAGAAATTTTAGGACGCTCATTGTAGTATCCCATAACCATTACTTTTATCTTATCGCCAGCGTTAAACATCAAACTGCCATCTTTTGAGCGTATCTCGTCAAGGCTTATAATACCCTCTAACTTGTCGCCAACACCTACTAATGCTCTGTTCTCATCTTCTTGAACTTCAACTATCTCACCCTCTACGATGCGACTAGTTTCTTGCTGTTTTTCACTTGCAGCGAACATCTCTGCAAAATTTTCTTCTTCTTCAAATGATTCGTTATCGAACGCCATTACCTATCCTCTTGTTACATAAAAATTGCGTGATTGTACCTTAATTATGTTTATTTTACTATAAATTTAAGAATGTAGATCTGAAATTTTGATAAAAAAGCTATTTGTTAATATTGTTTTGTATAGAGTTTACTACATTTTAATTTCTTACTTACTTTAATACTTAATAGCAAATTTTAGTATATTTGTAAACATTTATATTATTTAAAAATTTATTTAGCTTTTAGCGGATACATATTAAAGATATGGCTCGAGGCGTAATTGATTCTAAAACAGCAATAAATGATGCTCGACCTATGGAGGTGTGTTTGCTAAAGAGTTTGCTGACTCTTTAGCAAATTTTGAAGTATCTTGTCGGTGCGAACTCGAGAGTAAAATTACTCTTTTTGTGGTTGGTTTTTTTTACCAGAAGAAATACCTGCAGTCATAATAAATCGGATAGATTCTTCAATACTCATATCAATAGGTGTGAGATTTTTTTTAGGTATGAGTAAACTGTATCCACCAATCTGATAACTCATTTGCAAGTAAACTAGCACTGGCTCTTCTATATCAAGGTTATCAAATTTGCTAAGTTCTTCTTGGGTAATTAAGCCGATAATTTTTGCATCCATCGCAGGAATATCTACTAAAACAGTTATCTTGTCTTTTTTATCTTTCATATTTGAGAAGAAGTTGTAAAAATCTTTCATACCTCCAACAATACTACCGATAATTGGCAATTTATCTATTGTATTGTCGATGAAAGTTCTAAATTTCTGCACAATCCAAAACTTTAAAAGTAGCCCCATAATGTAAACAAGTACAAGTCCTAAAACAATTCCTAAACCCGGTACATAATATGCCTCAGGGAGCATAAGGAGTAAAAGCTGTTTAAAAAATGTTTCCGTCTTTTCTAAAACCCAAATAATAATATATAAAGCCAAAGCCGTAGGAAGCATAAGACCTAAACCATTAAAGAATGTTTTCACCATAGTCCTTTTTTAGTAGCATGATAGCATACTACCTCTAAGAAATGTTATGTATATCACCACATCTCTCTCAAGGTGTAGTTATGCTTATTTTTTATATATTTATTCCACTTAGAGAGTGTGTATAATTGAGAAGATTTTATTTGTTAATATTCTTTTGTATAGAGTTTACTACATTTTGGATAATCCAATCAGGCGT
>CAYWVG010000024.1:0-17709 GCA_964461645.1 uncultured Sulfurimonas sp.
GTCGTGTAGCAAAAACTGGAAGTGTAAAAGTTGAAGATATGATGCATATAGAGAGATTTTCTCATGTTATGCACATAGTATCAGATGTAACTGCAACGCTTGCTGATGGCAAAGATATGTTTGATCTTTTTATGGCTACTTTTACTGCAGGAACTATGACAGGTGCACCAAAGATTCGTGCAATGGAACTTATTGCACGATATGAGGGTATAAAAAGAGGTTTTTACAGTGGAAGCGTTGGTTATTTTGGCTTTGATGGAAATATGGATAGCGCCATTACCATAAGAACAGCCCTTGTTAAAGAGGACAAAGTAGTCCTTCAAGCTGGCGCTGGTGTTGTAGCTGATAGTCAAAATGAGCTAGAGTACTTAGAAGTCACAAATAAACTAGGTGCACTAGTCGCTTCACTAGAAGACTTAGACTAAAAATTTATTTTTCTCATGCTAAGTCGTATCTTTGAGTAGAGAGAAATTTCTTTGGGAACTTGTTTCCAATAAAAGGAGATATTATTAAAAAACTCTTTGCTATCTTTGGCGATCCTGTATCGCACTCTCGCTCTCCACTTATGCACAACTGCGTTTTTAAAGCACTCCGTTACAACGCTTGCTACACAAGAGTGCATCTAAAAGATGGCTCAAAGCTAAGGGAGACTTTTTTTGCCCTTAAACTTAGTGGAGCAAATGTTACAGTTCCACATAAAGAAGAGGCTTTTTTAGCTTGTGATGAAGTCCGTGGTTTTGCAAAGAGCGTAGGCGTTGTAAACACTCTTATAAATGAAAATGGCAAACTCATAGGTTATAACACTGACTCTGATGGTTTTATGTTTGCTATAAAAGAGTTTGGTATGATTAAAAATGTATTAATCTTAGGTGCTGGAGGAACTGCAAAAGCTCTTGCATCTAGATTTTTACAAGATGGTATCAAGGTGTCAGTCTTAAATAGAAGCGAAAGCAGACTATCTTATTTTAGTGAGATTGGTTGTGAGACTTCAAGCTGGGATAGTTACAAAAGTCAAAATTACACTTTAGTTGTAAATACAACAAGTGCAGGATTAAAAGATGAAGAACTTCCAGCTCCCAAAGAGATGATAGAAGATATTTTAGCTAAAACCTCATTTGCAGCAGATGCCATCTATGGCAAACTAACTCCATTTTTAAGTCTTGCAAAAGAGCACAACATCATCTACAAAGATGGGGCAGATATGCTTCTAGGTCAGGGCATCTTAGCAAATGAACTCTTTGTGAACAAAGAGTTAAGTTTAAAAGATATCAAAACTCATATGCAAAGAAGTTTTGAGCTTTAATTACAAAATCATATTAAAAATAAACCCTACTAAGAGTATCGCACTTCCAACTGTACTAAAAAATATAACAATTAGTTTAGTACTTAAAACTCTCTTTAGTATCATAGCCTCAGGAAGACTAAGAGCCACAACTGCCATCATAAAGCCAAGAGCAGTTCCAAGTAGCATCCCTTTTTGAGTCAACACTTCTATAAGTGGCAACATTCCAGCTGCGCTTGAGTACATCGGAATTCCCATAACAACTGCAACAATAGGCGCATACCAAACATCTCCGCCAGCATATTTGGTTATAAAGTCAGTTGGAACATAGCCATGTATAAAAGCTCCAATAGCGATACCTACGATAACATAGATATATATTTGTTTAAAAATATCCATAGTGTCATGCCACGCGTTACTCATCTTAAGTTTAAAAAGTGTTTGAGTATTTGCTTCTTGAGCAGCACTACAACAGGCTGCTTTAACCTCAAGCAAAACTTCCCCCTCAAGCTTTAAACTCCCTATAATAAGACCAACTACAATAGCAATAGTGAGTGAAAATCCAATATATAACAGAGTGATTTTTAGACCAAAGAGAGAAAAAAGCAGAGCAATAACTACAGCATCACTAAGTGGTGCTGAGATGAGATAACTAAAGGTGACTCCTAAAGGAATTCTAGCCTGTAAAAATCCCAAAAATAGAGGAATAGCGCTACATGAGCAAAAAGGAGTAAGCATCCCAAAAAGAGCTGCAAAGATATGTCCAACAATCCTATTTTTACCACTAATATAGTCCCTAACCCTCTCAATGGGAAAATAACTCCTCAAAAGTGTTACGGCATATACTATAGCGATGAGTAGTATAAAAATCTTTATCGTGTCAAAAAGAAAAAAGTGTAGAGCTTCTCCTAGGTGGCTAGCCCTATCAAAACCTAAAAGTGTAAAAATTATATAAGCACTAAAACTCTCCCAAAGACTAAACATATCAACTCCTAAAATTATTCATGTTATTTTTAAAGATTGAAGTGTAGCATATTTTTACTACTATATCAATATATGTAGATATAGTAATTTTGTGTAAAATAAGGAATAAACTTTAATTTAGTTATAATTTTTTTATGAATAGATTTATGAAGATAGCTTACGATGAAGCAGTTGATGGAATGTTGAAAAACGAAGGTGGGCCTTTTGGTGCGGTAATAGTAAAGGATGATAGAATCATCTCAAAAGCCCACAATAGTGTGTTAGTAACCAATGATCCAACTGCTCACGCAGAGATAAATGCGATAAGAAAAGCGGCTAAAGTTTTAGGTACATTCGAACTTGATGGCTGTATTCTCTACACAAGTTGCAAACCTTGTCCTATGTGTTTAGGAGCAATATTTTGGGCTAGAATTTCCACTGTTTATTATGGAGCAGATGAAGAAGATGCAGCTCGTGGAGGATTTGATGATAAACGCTTCTATGAGATGATAAGAGGCAATAATAGCGATGTAAATCTTATAGAGCTAGACGCTAAAGAGAGTACGAAACTCTTCGATATGTGGCTTAAAAAAAACGATAGAGAGATCTATTAACTCTCAAAATATGTTTGCTTTTATATTATATAAACAAATGCTATAAATTATTTTTTTACTTATGCTGATGAGTGCTCTTTTAGCCTTTTTAAAGTTAAGACATATATAATGTTTTAAATTATCAATATGGATTAAAAGTTGAAAATAAAAGAGAATATTTTAGGGGGCATTAGCGCTGCTATTATTGCTTTACCTTTAAGTTTAGCTTTTGGAGTATCTAGTGGTTTAGGTGCAAGTGCTGGTATTTATGGTGCTATTATTTTAGGTTTTTTTGCATCACTTTTTGGTGGAACTCCTACTCAGATTTCTGGTCCTACTGGGCCTATGACTGTGGTGATTGCTGCGGCTTTAGTTAGCTTGCATTCAGATTTAGGTCTAATGGCTACTACAGTATTCTTAGCTGGAGTATTTCAAATTATATTTGGCATTACAAAAATTGGTAAGTTTGTTCAGTATATTCCTTACCCCGTTATATCTGGCTTTATGAGTGGAGTTGGTGTTATTATTATAATCCTCCAAATAAATCCTTTTTTAGGGCTAGTAAATAGTTCTTCCATTATAGATACTCTTATTTCTATACCATCAAATATATTAAAGTCAAACTTTAGTGCAATTTTACTCGCTATTACTACTCTTCTTATCATGTTTTTAACACCACTTAAAATAAAAAAAATAGTGCCAGCGCCACTTATAGCCCTTAGCATTTTAACCCCACTTTCAATTTACTTTGCTTTAGAAGTAGAAACTATAGGTGAAATATCATCCACATTACCATCATTTGTAATACCATCAATGGACATAACACACTATAGTACAATCCTATCTATAGCTTTTACTCTAGCTGTTCTTGGTTCTATAGATTCACTCCTCACATCAATCGTAGCTGACTCCATCACTGGTGTAAAACACAAACCAAACAAGGAATTAATAGGTCAAGGTATAGGAAACTCTATCTGTGCAATAACAGGCTCTCTTCCAGGGGCTGGAGCTACAATGAGGACAGTTTTAAATATAAAAAGTGGGGCTACTCATAAAATATCTGGAATGGTTCACTCCATCACGCTCCTTCTAATCGTTCTCGTTTTAGCACCTCTAGCTTCGCAAATCCCACTAGCAATTTTGGCTGGAATACTTGCAAAAATAGGATTGGAAATACTTGACTATAGATTCATTGCTATATATAAAGAAGCTCCAAAACATGATTTAAGCGTTATGCTTGTAGTTTTTTTTACTACAGTTTTTATAGATCTTATAACCGCTGTTGGAGTTGGAGTTGTTTTAGCATCTCTACTTATAGTTTACAGAATTACTAAAGAATCTGAGATCAGTTTAGTAGACGCAACAAATGAAGATGAAACCCACAACATAGACTTTGCAAATAAAAATATAAGAGTTATAAGGATAAATGGTGCATTTTTCTTTGGTTCAAGTACTGCATTTGAGAGCAAAGCAGACTTGATTTTAGATACTAAGACGGTTATTATAGATATTTTAAATGTTCCCTTTATGGATTTAACAGCAATGTTTACTCTAAAAAACCTCATAACAAAACTAAAAAATAACAATATAGATATCATCATCTTGGCAAAAGAACACGATAAAGCCCAGCTATTAAAACTAAACAAAACTCATGTTTTAGATAATGTAGAGTTTTACAAAAGTATGAAAGAAGTTAGTAATCATCTATCTTGAGAAACTAAATCCTATTGAAAACTTAGTTACATTGTTGTTGTAGTCTATAAGACTCTCTGCGTAACCATTAAATATCTTTACATAAAGATAAGCATCATCTATAAGAGGATATGAATATGTTGTTTCTAGTGCTCCTCTGCCTGTTGTAATATTTCCTCTTGCCATCAGAGTAAACATGTGATTACCCGTAAAATAGTTTAGCTTTATAGATGTATGCCCAAGATAATCCATGATATCAGGATTGTCATCGCTGCTGTCAGATCCTTGTATTAGAGCTGACACTCTAAACTCAGTTAAAAGCGTTCCATATTGAAATGATAGATCTGAATAGATATAGTTGAGACTTCTTGAACGACTACCAGGGTTTTGACTTGGATCAGCATACTTAACACCCTTGTTACTTCCTTGCCCATTTGAAGTATGAGCTAGACCTAGTTTTACAGATCTGAGATTAAAGTATGAATACTTATTGCTGATGGGGAAGTCTACAAAAGCTTCAGGAGTATAGTTAGTCTCTCTAAATGGTGCTGATTCTGCATATGTCTGCCAAAATGCCAAATGCGAATAAGCTAAGTAATAACTCTCATTAAAACCTAATAGGTTTGTCCCAAGATATAATTTTAGACTAACTTGAAGCTCTGACTCCATATTTCTATATTCATCTGTTGGTACATAAGATTTGTAGCTTGAGTCTCTATACCCAAATGGCAAGATATAATTTACTCTGTGTGGCTTTAGTCCGATGTCTTCATTTATCCACTTTTGCATACCTTGCTTTGCATCTAAATCTTTAACATCTTCAAACTCATAACTCTCGATTTTTATCCCTTTTTTTTCATTTATTGATGATGCTTGAGTAGTAAAACATAAAAAAAATAAAATAAAAATATACTTCATCTTAAACTCTAACCCGATCTTCCATAGCTCTTGTGAGTGACAGAATATCTATGTTTTCTAAACTTACTCCAGTAGGCACACCTTGAGCAATCTTGGAAAAATTTACCTTAAATGAACTTAGCTTGTCTTCTATATACATCATAATGGCATCATTTGCAATCGAAGGGGTTAATGCAAAGATTACCTCACTAACTCCGCTTTGGACAATCTTTACTAGATTTGAGATACTAAGTTCCTCTAATGAATCTAAGACAAAATATCTTCCATCAAAAAGGCCATTTTCTTCAAGAAGTAGTATATCTTTTGCATTTTCTAATATGCAAAGAGTGCTCATATCTCTTCTCTCATCTGAACAAATAAAACACAACTCATCTTCACTCATTCCGCCACAAGCAGTACATTTTTTTAAGCATCCTAGAGCTTCTTCTATGCTGTGAGAGATTTTCATCCCTACAAAACTATCTTTTATAAGCATGTGATATGCTAATCTTGTTGCAGATTTTTTACCAATGGTTGGCAACTCTTGAAGAGCATCAACAAGGCGGTTAAACTTATCTAGAGAGTGTTTCATTTACTCTCCTTTGGCAAAAGTATCCATAAAGATAGAGGCGATATTAACTGCCCAGCGCTAAGTTTCGCCCCTTCTCCTGGACCAAAAAACATATCAGCTCTAAGCGTGCCTTTTATCGCTCCGCCTACATCTTGAGCCATCACAACTCTGTTTACATCTTTGTTATCTATCTTTGATTTTAAAAAAAGCATACTTCCCAGTGGGATAAATTTTTTATCTACCGCGACTGAACGCATTGGTTCAAGAACAATTCCTAAAGCCCCAGATGCGCTATGTTGTTTTTTTTGAAAAAACACTAATGAGTTGTTATAATTTAAGACTTCATCAACTCTGTTTGGATTTATTTCCAACCACTCTACTATGCTCTGCATAGACATGTCTTCTCGCTTTATTTCACCCAAGTCTATCAGATATTTTCCTATTGAGTTATATTTATGCCCATTTTGATTGGCATAACCAACATATATATTTTCGCCATCATCTAATTCAATTCGTCCTGAACCTTGAATTTCTAAAAAAAAGATATCAAGTTTTGAGTCACTATAACAAATGACTTCTGCATCTATCTTGTCACTATCTTCTCTAGCATAGTATGGAATTAGCTTATTTCCCTCTATACGGCCTCTTAGCCTATACTTTTTTAAATCTTCATAGATGCTAGAGAGTTCAACACTTATAAGGTCTTTTGGCTCTTCATATATTGGATAGACATATGGCTCTGTTTTTACTAGAGAACCTCTTAGTGTTGGTTCATAATAGCCAGTTAACAATCCTTTGTCTTCTCTATTTTCTGGCACAAGCTTGTAAACATTAAACTCAGACTCGAAAAAACTCTTTGCTTCTTCTGTTTGTGTTGCTCTTTGGCATAGTGGGCCATAAATGTCTTGTGTTTTTTTACTTTTACAGTTGTTTATAAAGCTATTTAATGCTTCTTGATGGTTTTCGCTTTGCCACTCTACTAGTTCATCAAAGCTAGACTCACTTAGGTAGGTGTTTGGTAACTCTTTTATTTTGATATGTGGATCTTTAGAACATCCCCAAAAAAACAAAGAGATGCTTAGTAATAAAATAGTCATTTGTCTCATATGGCAATTATACAGATATTAAATTAAAAACGATATAATTGCGAAAATTTTATTTGTTAGGATATTAGAAATTATGCAAGATTTGAGCTATTATGAGATACTTGAAGTAAGTAAGGATGCTGATAAAACTACTATAAAAAAGGCTTATAGAAGACTCGCCAAAGAGTTTCATCCAGATAAAAATGCAGGTGATAAAGATGCTGAACATAAATTTAAAATATGTAACGAAGCATATCAGTGTCTGAGTGATGATAAACAAAGAAGTATCTATGACCGTTATGGCAAAGAAGGACTTCAAGGTATGGGTAGCAGAGGTCAATCTTCTGGTGGTTTTGATGATTTAGGTTCAATGTTTGAAGAGATGTTTAGTGGTTTTGGAGGTGGGAGAAGTCGCCGCCAAAATCCAGCCGATATGGACAAATACCCACTAGATATGAATGTAGATATGCATATAAACTTTGATGAAGCTATTTTTGGATGTGAAAAAGAGATAGAGTTTACTTACAAAAAAGCGTGTAAACCTTGTAAAGGGACTGGTGCAAAAGATGCAAAACTATCAACTTGTGCGCAGTGTAAGGGTCAGGGTCAAGTCTATATGAAACAAGGTTTTATGACCTTCTCTCAAACTTGTCCAGTTTGTCAAGGAAGTGGAAGTTCTGCAACTGATGCTTGTGGCAGCTGTAAAGGTAAAGGATATGAAGAGGTTCAAGAGAGCGTTAGCATCAAAATACCAAAAGGTATAGATGAGGGTAATCGCTTAAGAGTCTCTGGAAAAGGAAATATTAGTAAAAAAGGTATGCGTGGTGATTTA
Organism: uncultured Sulfurimonas sp.; assembly: GCA_964461645.1. GTDB lineage: Bacteria > Campylobacterota > Campylobacteria > Campylobacterales > Sulfurimonadaceae > Sulfurimonas. The sequence continues at coordinate 7,916 of CAYWVG010000024.1, forward strand.
TATGTAACTTTTGGAGTAAAACCAGATAAACACTTCCAAAGAGACGGCAATGATGTCTATATTGCGATACCTGTATTTTTTACTCAAGCGGTATCAGGAGAGACTCTAACTATTCCATCACTTAGAGGTGAGCTAGAGTTAAAGCTGGATGTTGGCACTAAAGATAAGCAACACTTTACTTTTAGAGGTGAAGGTGTTGAAGATGTACATGGTCACGGAAGAGGAAACTTAATAGCTCAGGTAAATATTTCTTATCCTAAAAAGCTAAATGATGAACAAAAAGAACTCCTTAAAAAGCTCCAAGACTCTTTTGGTATAGAATCTAAACCGCACGAGGGTGTGCTTGATTCTGCTATAGAGAAGATGAAAAGCTGGTTTAAATAAGCTCATGAACAGAGAACTCTTAAAAAACAAGCTAACAACTCTAGCACTCTCTATGTTTAGAAAAGATTTCTTTGGTATCTATCATGGCTCTATCTCTGCAAAGACAGAGTCAAATAGATTTCTTATAAACACTAAAGAAGCTGTTTTTGATGCTTTAAATGAGGACTCTTTAATAGAACTTTATTTCAAAAAAGACTACAGATGGAACCAAGCGAGCATGGATTCAAAGATTCACTTTAGTATCTACTCGCAAATTTCTGATGCAAAATTTGTCTCTTTTACAATGCCACCATTTACAACTGCTTACTCGCTAGAGCATACACTTATAGTTCCAAAAGACTACTTCGGTTTTAAGGAACTAGGTTCTGTAGAGATAGTAGACCCTAAACAGTTTGAAGACTGGTATGATAGAGCTCAAAGTGAGATAGCTTACTACTTTCAAACTAAAAAAACAAATATGATGGTTATAAGAGGTTACGGAGTCTATTCATACAACAGAGATTTACATGAGATGGCAAAGAAGTTAGCTGTATTAGAGAGAAGTTGCAGGCTCCTTATGCTTGATGGCTCACAAAAAGATTTTAACTTCGACTAGACGCTTACCTTAATACTTACTTTTATCTTTTAAAACTACACAAGCCTAAAAACCTCGAACAAGTTCAAGATTTTTAGGCTTCAAAATCATACCTGCTCTGAGCAAGTTCCTTATCAGAGTTGTTTTATAGCCTCGTAAGCTACATCCATCATCTTATCTATCTCTTTATTTGTGATGATATATGGCGGCATAAAGTAGATAACATGACCAAGCGGTCTTAGAAGTACTCCATGCTCAAGCCCATAACTATAGACTCTAAGCCCTACTCTATCTTCACTTTTGTAACCTTTTAAGTCGATGGCACATATCATCCCAGTTTGTCTAATCGAGCCTACATTTTTTAACTCTTTAAACTTTTGTAGTTTCTCTCCCATATACTTAGCAGTTTTTCTATTTTGCTCTATCACATCATCTTTTTCAAATATATCAAGAGTAGCATTTGCAGCCGCGCATGCAAGTGCGTTTCCTGTATATGAGTGAGAGTGTAAAAATGCTTTATGCTCATTGTAATCACAATAAAACTTAGCATAAATTTCATCTGTCGTTAGAACTACTGAAAGAGGAAGATATCCACCAGTTAGCCCTTTTGAGAGAACCATAAAGTCAGGTGTAATCCCAGCACTCTCACACGCAAAAAACTCCCCTGTTCGACCAAAACCAACCATCACTTCATCTGCTATTAAATGTACATCATATTTTGAGCAAATCTCACGGACTAAAACTAAAAATTCTTTATCATACATGTGCATATATCCAGCACCTTGAACGAGCGGTTCTAGTATGATGGCGCTTATCTCGTGTGACTTCTCTTTGCATAATTCTTCAAACATTTTAGCAGCCTCTTTTGCAGCTAGGACGCTCGCATCTTTAGGGACTGGAGTTTGCAAGGTTTTTAGTAAAAGTGGTTTATATGTCTGTTTATAAAGTTCAACATCTCCAACACTCAAAGCCCCAATAGTCTCTCCATGATAAGAATTTGTGAGTGATACAAAGATATTTTTTGCAATTTTTCCATCATTTATATGAGCATGATAACTCATCTTCAGAGCCACTTCTATGGCACTTGAACCATTATCTGAATAGAAGCACTTGCTCAATCCATCAGGAGTTATTTTTACAAGTCTCTCAGAAAGGCGGACTACTGGTTCATGGGTAAAACCAGCGATGATAACATGTTCTAAGCTATCTAGTTGTTCTTTTATTTTTCCATTTATATAAGCGTTTGTATGGCCAAAAATGTTTACCCACCAACTACTAACTGCATCTATGAAAACATTACCTTCAAAGTCTTCAAGATATACCCCATAAGCTTTTTTTATAGGGATAAGAGGTAACGTTTCATGGTCTTTCATCTGGGTACAAGGATGCCACAAAACTTCCAAATCTCTTCTTTTTAATTCTTCATTTTTCATAAATATATAAACCTTTTGTTTTAAAACTCACTATAACATAATCAAAAAATAACTCCTAAAATATTATAGATAAACAAGTTAAAGTATCCTTTTATCAAGGTTTAATGCTAATTTACATAGAATTACGAAAATATCGCACGATAAGGTAATAATATATGATTTCATGGATGCAAAGACATAAAAAATATCTCATAATAACTATCTGGATTTCAACTATAGCTTTTGTTGGAGCAGGTTTCGTTGGATGGGGACAATACTCTTATGGAGACAAGGCTGGAGCTGCAGCAAAAGTTGGAAAAGTTGAGATAACTATAGGTGATCTTCAAAAAACTTACTCAAATCTTTACGCTCAGTATAACGAGATGTTTCAAGGTAACTTCGATGAAGAAAAGGCAAAAAGTTTTGGTCTGCAATCGCAAGCACTAAAGCAACTCATAGACCAAGCACTAGTGCTAAATCTTGCAAAAGCTTATGATTTAGAAGTAAGTGATGAAGAAGTTCTACAAAGACTAAAAACTAAAGAGTTTTTCTTTAGTAATGGCGCTTTTGACAAAGAAGTTTATAAACAAGTTTTATCAAGAAACAACATGACTCCAAAAGAGTATGAAGCAGATATAAAGAAAGAACTTTTAATCATAAAAACTTTAGGTTTACTACCAGTAGATGCAAGCGAAAATGAACTTAGCATCATAGGAGACATCCTAAATATAGCAGATAAAATAGAGTATAAAATCATAAGCGACAAAGATATTCAAGTCAATACATCAGATGAGGCTCTTATGCCATACTGGGAGAAAAATAAACAAAACTTTATGAGTGAAGTTATGTATGAAGTTAAATTTATAAAACAATCAAGAATCTCTGGTAAGTATGAAGATAAAGAGATAGAAGATTACTATAATGAAAACAAACTTCAGCTCAAAGACTCTGATGGCAAGATACTTCCTCTTGAAGGTGCAAGAGCTTCTGTTATAGCAAAACTTGATGCAAAAGCCACTAAAGATGCAGCTCTTAGAGCTTATATAGAGTACAAAAAAGGCAATTTAGCTTCTGATGTAGAGATAAGTACTACCATCATCTCTGCTTCAAACAATCCTTACTCTGAAGAAGTATATGAGACTATTTCAAAAGCGTCTCCAAGTTCTCCTTTGTTAAAGCCGATTTTAGTAGGAGATGAGTACTATACATTTGAGCTAATTAAAACTGTTCCATCTAGTGTAAAAAGTTTTGAAGATGCAAAAGCAGATATCTTACCTCTTTATGTTAAAGAACAAAAGAGTAGTAAGCTTTTAGGCTTAGCTAAAAACTCTATTGAAACATTTAAAGGTTTCACAACAGACTTTGTAACAAATCAAGATGCTAGCAAGATTGTAAACCTTGAAGAAGCAGAAGCTAACGAATTTTTAAATGCTCTTTTTGCTACTCAAAGTAAGAGAGGTTTCATACCTTTAAATAATGGTAAAATCGTTCTTTATAACATCTTGGAACAAAAACTGCTTAACAATACAAATAACAATTTTGACAATCCAATCGTTAAAATTAAAAGTAACTTGTTTAATGAGGGTTTAGTAAAATCACTCCAAAACAAGTACAAAACAGAGATATTTATTCAAGGACTCTAAGTTGAGCAGAACTGTTTTAGCCATAGATATTGGTTCCACTAAGATATGTGCTATCATTGCTGAGATTGCCGATGATGATTCAGTATCCATAACGGGTGCTGGCATATCAAAAGCACAAGGTTTAAAAAGAGGAAGCATAACAAATATAGAGTTAGCTTCTAAATCTATAAAAACTGCAATTAATGATGCAAAAAGAGTCTCTGGTAGTGATGTAAAAACTGCTATAGTCTCAATTTCTGGTGCATATACTAAAAGTCTAAACTCAAACGGTATTGTAAACATTCAAAACAAAGAAGTAAGCTTTAAAGAGATTGAGCGAGTTATGAACACTTCTGTTTATAATGCTAATATTCCAAATGAGTATGAGATACTGCATGCTCTTCCATATAACTTTAAAGTTGATGATCAAGATTTTATAGAAGATCCACTGGGTATGAATGCATCAAGACTTGAAGTTGAAGCTCACATCATAACTACTCAAAAATCAAATCTTAACAATCTTAAAAAGGCTGTTCGTGGGGCTGGTGTAGAAGTAGAAAATGTAGTCTTAAACGGATATGCATCTTCTATAGCTACTCTAAATCCTGATGAGAAAGAACTTGGAGTTGCCGTTATTGATATGGGTGGAAACACAAGTAACATAACTATCCACTCTGGAAACTCCATCAGATACAACGACTTTTTAGGAGTTGGTTCAAACCATGTAACAAGCGACTTATCTATGGCACTCCATACTCCACTTAACATTGCCGATAGTGTAAAATTAAGTTACGGTTCACTCTTAGAACCTAGCAATGAATTAATCGAACTTCCAATTATCGGAGATGAAAATACTACCCATGAGGTTTCTCTAGAAGTAGTTCATAATGTAATCTTTGCAAGAGTTGAAGAGACACTAATGATATTAGCTCAGTTTATTGAAAATAGTGGTCTTAAAGATCAGTTAGGGGCTGGTATAGTTCTAACTGGTGGTTTCTCAAAAATGGAAGGAATCAGAGAGTTGGCAGTTGCGACTTTTGGTTCAGTTCCTGTTCGTTTAGCTCGCCCTATAGAGATGGACGGGCTTTTTGAGAACTTAAGAAGTGCTGAGTTTTCAAGTGCTATCGGTTTAGTGATGTATAGTGCAAAATACTATACCCCTTATGAGATAGATGTAAACAAGAGAGTTCGTCACTCAAATGAGACACCTGCTTCACAAAGTAAAGTAACTTTTTCTAGTGAGAGCGAGATTCCAATAGCGCCATCAACTGAACTAGAACAAGAAAAAGAACAAAAAATGGTCTCTTTGGGATCAAAAAAAGATAAAAAGAGTGATGAAGCTGGAATTTTTAGTAAATTTTGGAACTGGGCTACCCAGCTATTTTAAGGAGTAAGATTATGGAACCATATGTAATTGAAGAAGCAAGCAACCTAAGTGGAGCAAGAATTATAGCAGTAGGCGTAGGTGGCGGTGGTGGTAACATGATCGGTCATATGATTAAAGAAGGTGTTTGTGGAATCGAGATGATTACTATAAACACTGATGCTCAAGTTTTGTATGAAACTGATGGTGCTTCTAAAATCCAGATTGGTACCAAGCTTACTAAAGGCCTTGGTGCTGGTATGAAGCCAAACATAGGTAAAGACTCAGCATTAGAGAGTTACGATGAGATTAGGGCTGCTCTTGATGGTGCTGATATTGTCTTTATCTCTGCAGGTCTAGGCGGTGGAACTGGAACTGGTGCTGCTCCTGTTATTGCCCAAATAGCAAAAGAAGTTGGAGCTTTGACTATTTCTATAGTTACAAAACCTTTCTCTTTTGAGGGAAGAAAACGCCTTAAGCTTGCTGAAGCTGGGTTGGAAGAACTTAAGCGTGAGAGTGACTCTATAGTAGTTATTCCAAATGACAAACTACTCTCCATAATAGACAGAAGACTTGGACTAAAAGAGAGCTTTAAGATAGTTGATAGCGTTTTAGCTCAAGCTGTGAGTGGAACTTCAGGTGTAATCCTTGCAAGTGGGGAAAATGACATAAACCTAGACTTTGCAGACTTAAGAACTGTAATGAGTCACAAAGGTATGGCACTTATGGGTGTTGGCGAGTACGAAGGTGAAAATGCTGCTTATGAAGCTATCAAAGCTGCTATTGAATCGCCCCTACTTGACAATATGACAATCAACGGCGCTATGGGTGTTTTAGTTCACTTTAAGATGCATCCCGATTTTCCTCTGATGGAGATTTCAGATGCTATGAATGTTGTACATGAGAGTGCTCACGAAGATGCAGAGGTTATCTTTGGTACAACTACAGATGCTACTATCGAGCCAAACTATATAAAGATTACTATTATTGCAACTGGATTTGAAAAAGATTCAAAGATAGGTTCTAACAATGATGACTTTGTTAGTGAAACTCCACAAGCAAAGATCAAACTCCGTCCAAAGTTAGTTGTTGGTGGAGAATATGATGAAAACTACTTAGATATTCCATCATATATGAGACAACAACAAGATTAAAAATCTTTGTTGTCTGTTTTAATTTTATAAATTTCAATTAAAAGGACAAAAATGAAAAAAATATTTTTTATGGTAATTTTTTCTACATTACTATTTTCATCTGAGATACCAACAAGAACTGGTGTACTTCCAGAAAAAGAGATGCAAGCTCAAAATGCAATGATTGCAGAGATGGTAGCAAAAGAGACTTCTAAATCACTCCCTCAAGTTGTAGATAAATTTACAACCCTAGCATCTGTGAAAAACCAAGATACTACTCTTATATATACTTTTGAGATAAATACTGGCTCAAAGAGTGACGAGGCTGTAAGAAAAGAAGATAGAACTAGAATGAAAGAAGCTGTAACAATGGGTGTTTGTAAAACAACTTATAAATTTTTACAAGCTGGTATTGATACATCATATGTTTACATAAGTGAAAAATCAAAAGCTAAACTTTTTGAATTTAACATCTCTCTAGAAGATTGCCCTGTTATTTTAGAGTAGGATTCAAGAGTTGACTATCAGAGAGATTTTGGAATCCTTAGAATTTTTTAGCTCTCTTGATATTCATGAGATTGAACTTCTATCTTCTTTTTGCTCTCTTAGCTCCTATGCAAATGAGTATCTGCTTCATTATGAAAATGAACAGAGTCAAAATTTAGAGTTTCTTATAAGTGGCCTAGCAAAATCTTACAAGATAGATAAACATAAAAATGAGATTTTTCTTTACTATATATATAAGGGTTCACTACTCTCAGAGATAGAGACCTTTAAAAGCCAAACTCTTGATTTTTTCTCAAACATCTCCATAGCAGAGGAGTCATTAGTTTTAAACATCGACTATGAGCTCTTTAAATCAAATTTTTTAGATAAAAATAAACTCTGCCTAGAACTCTCTTGTGAGGTTAACGCAAGATCTCAAAAACTTCAATCTTTAATAAATCGTGAATTTATTTATGACTCAGTTCAAAAAGTTTCTATGATGCTTTATGGCGACTTGGAGATGTTTAACAAACTAAAAAGACATGATATATCTTTGATACTTCACATTCAACCAGCAACACTGTCGCGTGTCTTAAATAGGCTTAAGAGGAATAATATTATTGATATAATACATGGTCAAATTAAAGTTCTAGATATAAATGCACTAAAGGAAGTAGCAAATGACTAAGATAAAAATAGTTGGCATACTTATTTTTACACTCTCCATTACCTTAGCGCTTCTCTCTAGCCATATGTCAAAACAAAATAGCATCAACAATGACTTTCTCGATGTCATAAACGCACAAAAAGCTTTTACGCAAGATATAGCTAAAAATATTTTTTTTATCTATAGATATAGAAAAACTTCAACAAATGAGTTAGACAAGTCCATAAAAGCCTTCATAAAGAACATGAAAAATAAAGATCGTCTAATAGTCCAAGGAGACTCTAAAAGTATAAGCAACAAACTAGATGATATTACAAGTGCTTGGAACAAGTACTATCTACTTGTACAAAATTTTAGAGATACAAAAGAGATAGTCTCACCCTATGCAAACATTTTGTTAGATAAATTGGTAAATGACATATATCATATCAATATTAATCTTGTGTTGGAGTTTGATGAGCTAATCAAGCTACACAATAAAGAGTATGACAATAAGCACTACTTTACAAAAACTCTCCAATACACTCTTTTTACACTCCTTGTAATGCTTCTACTATATCTTTTTACTCAGTTAAAAGGACTAATCTCCTTTATGCAAAAATTTTTGTCTACTTCAAAAAAAATAATCACCAATTCAAGTATCAAAGAATTAGAGCCTATAAAAATAAAAGATGAAAATAAAGAGATACTACTAGCTAGCAATAACTTCAACTTCCTTGTAGAAAAAATAAATATCTCTATAGAAAACTCTAGTCGCTCTATTGAACACTCTTTTAGCTCTTTATATCAAGTAGAGAATAATATAGAAGATTTATTGGAACTAATTTATACCATGCAAAAATCTCTTCCTATAGATAAAGAGCTAACTAAAAAAGAAGATGCCCTTATAGACTCACTTGAAGAACTCACCACTTCCGCAAAGAAACTACAAGACTTAAAATCAGACTTAGACGCTCTTGTTTCTTCTTGCATCCTTAAATCATAATTAATTTTCAAAGTTATTAGTATAATTTGACCTTAGTCAAATTATGTGCCTTAAAAATATTATAGTATTGCAAATCATTTGGGTATATTCTGTATATTCAAAGGAATTTTAAGGAGAAGAAAAATGACTAAGCATTTCAACAAGCTTACTTCAGTTCTTTTAGGTACGACACTAGTTGCATCGATCGCATCGGCAGCAACAGGTGGAGAACTACAAGAAGTAATGAAGAAAAGAGGCTTAACAGAACAAGATGTTATCCGTGCTACTAAGACATACTTACCATCTGGTGGTAGAGATGAATTCGTAGTATTTAGCTCGGCTGGACAAGCTGGACAAATTATTGTTTATGGTGTTCCTTCAATGAAAATCTTGAAGTACATCGGTGTATTTACACCTGAACCTTGGCAAGGTTATGGCTTTGACGAAGAATCAAAAAAGGTTCTAAGACAAGGTAATGTTCGTGGAAGAGAGATCAACTGGGGAGATACTCACCACCCTGCTCTTTCTGAAGTAGATGGTAAATATGATGGTAAGTGGCTAGTAATCAACGATAAAGCTACTCCTCGTATTGCTGTCATATCTTTAGCTGACTTTGAAACTCAACAAATCGTTGTAAACCCTGTGTTTAAATCTGCTCACGGTGGAGCTTTCTTTACACAAAATTCAGAGTACATCATAGAAGCTGCTCAATATGCTGCTCCACTAGACAACAACTATGCTCCTATTGAAGAGTATAAAGAGACATACCGTGGTGGTGTGACTATGTGGAAATTTAATCCTAAAATCGGTCGTATTGTAGAGAAGGATTCTTTTACTATTGAGATGCCTCCTTATATGCAAGATTTAAGTGATGCTGGTAAAGGTGTTTCTCATGGTTGGGGTTTTACAAACTCTTTTAACTCAGAGATGTATACAGGTGGAATCGAGATTGGTATGCCACCAAATGAAGCTGGTATGTCAAGAAATGACACTGACTTCTTACATGTTTATAACTGGGAAAAACTTGAAAAAGTTGCAAAAGATAAGAAAAATGTAAAAATTGTAAATGGACATAGAGTAATTCCTATGGATGTTGCAGTTAAACATGAAGCACTGTTTTTAATTCCTGAGCCAAAATCACCTCACGGTGTTGATGTCTCTCCTGATGGTGAGTACATTACAGTTTGTG
>CAYWVG010000025.1:0-17372 GCA_964461645.1 uncultured Sulfurimonas sp.
CTGGCGTCATAAGTCGCCCAATACTATCCTCTGGATATTCAAGTAGTTTTATGGCGATAGACTGCTCTTTTGGAGAGAGCATCTGTATGAGTTTTTGTGCTATGTCCTCTGGAAGCTCTTCTAAAAACGCTGTTCTATCATCTGGATCCATATCGTTGAGTAAGTTAGAGAGTTTATGAGTGTTTTGCTCTAATTTTTTGATAATATCATACTGTTTATCGTAAGAAAGAAGAGCAAAAACCTCTTTTGCTTGCACTCTATTTAAGAGTCTAAAAAGGATTATATCACTGTCCCCTTGCTTACCCTCTATGAGGTTAGCAAGTCCAAATGAATCATGCTTTGCGAGCAAGCGTCTAAGCTTGTTGAAGTTTTTGTAGAACAAAAGTTCACGAATTTTTGTTTTAAAATGCTTCATAGCATCTCCCTTAAAAAGTAATAAGTTTGGAATTTTATCCAATTTTGCGCCTTTTAGGGCTTTATCCTCTTTTTTACGAAACATCTTCTTAAAAACATCTCTAAAGATTAGCTGCTTTTTTAAGATTTTATTTTGAAAATGCTGTTATGCCAACTTTTAAGGAAACAAACGATGAAGAATGAAACTGCTATTTTGAGTGGAGTTTAGAAACTGTTAAAAATCATAAATAAGCTTTTTCATCCCCTTAAAGACTAAGTGTTCATCTACTCTTGCGTCTTTGAATATTTTAACAAATAAGTTTGCATCTCCGCCTGTTAAGATTATCTCCATCTTGTGTGACATAACTTCGCAATAGAGCGTTTTTAGATAACCGTAAGTTATGGCATCTTGTGAGTTTTTTGGTAGTGTTTGTAGGTCGATATCAAAGTTAAACTCATAAGCTAGTGCGCTAGAGATATTTTGATAACTCTCTCTCATTGCATTTAGTCCAGGATAGATAAATCCACCACAAAAGACTCCATCCCTTTTAACATCAACAGTTATAGCACTTCCTGCATCTATAATAATGCCACTTTCTACAGCTTCAAGAGCCATCATCCTATCCACTCCCATAGTCTCGTAGTACTTTGTTTTGTCTAAATGAGTGGAGACATCTATCCAGTTTGGTAGTTTTTTCAGACTTACACTTACTTCTTTGTTGACGCTGATATAGTAAATTTTGTGCTTTACTTCGCTTGCATCAAAGTTCTCTACATATTTTTTAAAGCTATCATACTCTGATAAAAAATGATACGAAGTGTTACCAATGTCACACAGAAGCATTAGTAGACTTTCCAGCCTTTAGCTTTTAGTGCTTCTTTTGCTTTTGTACAAATAGGTGCATCTATAAAGAGTGTCTTATGTTTAAAATTATGCTCAAAATAGATTGTTAGTTTTTCATAAATCTCTTCAAACTTATGTACATCACGCATCAGCACCCTGCTCTTTTGACTAAGAGCGAAAATAGCCCAAAAATAGCCTCTTATATCAGTAGCTTTATATATCTTTATCTTGTTTCTGATGCCAAGTTCTTTTGGGGAGATTTCTTGCATCTTTTTATAAATCTTACCCTTTAGTCTTAGGGCATCAACTAAGGTTTGCATATCTATGATTAGCCTTTTTTTAAGTAGTATATTAGCCAAATATTCATAAAAAACTTATATCTCTATTGAGCTGATAAGAAGTATCACTATTGATAAACGTTTCATATACTCAAGATATATACAATTATTGTCAATCTACACAAGCAACTCATATACAAAAAAGGAATATATGTTATAATCTAGACTTAATCAATTTATAATAACAAATGAAGGAAATATGCTAATGAAAAAAACGCTTGGTGTGCTTATTTTAGCACTAGCTTTAAATGCTTCTGATATTGGCATCTCTAAAGCTCTAACACTAGATGAAGCCATAGAGATTTTAAAATCAAAGAACTTAGAGATAAAGAGTGCCTCACTAGAAGTGGACTCTGCAAAAACTGAAATTCAAACTGCAAGTGGCAATCACTGGGGTAAGCTAGATTTTATACAAGACTTTGCAAATTCAAATGATGCTGGAAATGTATTTGGGTTTAAACTCGCCTCAAGAGAAGCGACTTTTGGAGATTTTGGATTTGATGAGTTTATTAGCCAGATGAATACTATTAGCCCTGGCCCAGCTTATGATGGTGGAAAAAAAATTCTCGCTACGCAACCAGATAAACTAAACTACCCAGACTCAAGAAACTTTTTTCAAAGTAAACTAAAGTATGAAGTGCCCCTCTTTACAGGGTTTCAGATTTCTAGTTATGTTGAGATAATGAAATCTATGTCTAAGATGAAAGGCTTAGAAAAAGAGCAAGTTACAAATGAGCAGATTTATCAACTTAGAAAGAGTTTTTATGACATGGCACTACTAAGAAGCTCATCTAAAAACCTAAATAAAATTCTCTCAAACATAGAGACACTAGAAAACATGACAGAGGAGATGATAGCTGTAGGTTATGCAAAAAAGGTAGATTTGCTCGAAGTCCAAGCTAAAAAAGGAAACGTAGAGAGACTTTTGCTTCAAATGAAATCAAATCAAGAACTACTTTATCATTTCATAAGTTTTTTATTAAATGAAAAAGTAAATGATATAACTACAACTGTATCAGATGTAGCTATGCCAGAGTTAAACGATAACGATATTTTAAACAACAACCTTGATATTAAAAGAGCAACAACAGGTTTAGAAATTCACAAAAGCATGCTAGATGTATCAAAATCTTCTTATTATCCGATGATTGGGGCTTTTGCAGAGGTATCAACTTCTGATGATACATTTCTAGGAGATGCAGTTGATCATAACTCTTACACAGTTGGAGCAAGACTTACATGGAACATTTTAAATGGTGGTATTGATGGCGCAAAGATAGAAAAATCCCGCATCGACCAACTCAAAACTAAGACTCAAGTGGAGTTAGCAAAAAAAGGCATCACTTTAAAAATAGACAAGATAAGAACTGAGATAGAAACTTATAACCTAGAGATTAGTTCACTAAATAAAGAGCTACTACTTGCAAATGAGATATATAAAAACTATGAAGGCAGATATAGAGAAAAACTCACTTCTATGAGTGATGTTATCATCAAGCAATCTGAGCAAATCCAAAAAATCTTAGAATTACAAATGGCAAAAAACAAAAGAAATGAGCGTATTTTTGCACTCGAAAAATTAGCAAATGGAGAAAATAGATAATGAAAAAACTTTTAATACTAATGGCAATATCAGCATCCTTAATAGCTGAGACACTTACACTCTCAGGAAGCGTTATTTCAGATAACCAAAAGATGATTACAAGCCGTTTTATGGGCTTTGTAACTCAGGTAAATGTAAGTGAAGGAGAGAGAGTAATTAAAGATCAAATCCTCTATTCCATCGACTCTAGAGAGATAGATTCTGCAAAGAGGCAAGCTGAACTAAGTCTTCAAATGTACCAAAATCAATACTCAAATATTGTACTAAACCTAGACAGATATAAAAGACTTTTAGCTCAAGATATGGTCTCAAAGTATGAGGTTGAAAATCTAGAACTAGCTGCACTTAACCTCCAGGATATGGTCTCAATCGCAAAAGCAAGACTTCAAGAGGTACAAAACCAGTACAGATACTTAAATGTAAAAGCACCAAATGCAGGTGTAGTAGTGGCTAAAAACATCAAAGTTGGAGAGATGGCAATGCCTGGTATGCCAGCTATAATCCTCTCCGATTTGAGTAGTCTTAAAATCTCTGCTGAGATTGCCGAGGGAGATTTAAGTCGCATTGAACATGGCAAAAAAGTCATCGTTAAGATTCCATCTATTGGTATCGACAGCATCGGCCAAGTGACTGCCATCATCCCTAGTTCAAACCCAATGACACATACTTTTAAGATTAAAGTCTCATTTAAGAGTAACAGCAAGTCAGTTTATCCTGGTATGTATGCTACAGTAGAGATAGATTAAGGTGCAATTATGAATAATTTAAAGCCTTATGAGCCTAGTGACTGGGCTGGAAAACTTGCACGTGGATTTTTAAGAAATCCTCTAACTATTGTACTTGGAGTTTTTTTGCTCTCTATTGGTTATCTCTCACTTGTGATAATGCCACGAGAAGAGAACCCTCAAATGGTTGTTAGTGGCTCTACAGTTATAGTAGCTCTTCCAGGAGCTAGTGCCGCTGAGATTCAAAAAGTCATAGTTCAACCACTAGAGAGAAAGCTAAAAGAAGTAAAGGGAGTTGAGCATATCATGGGAACTGCTATGGACAATGTTGGTGTGGTAAACGCTGCATTTTTTATAGGAGAGGCAAAAGAGGATTCAAACCTAAAAATCTATGACAAGATAATGCAAAACTCAGATATTTTTCCAAAAGGGGCGATGAATCCCATCATCAAACCTCTTGATATAGATGTTGATATACCTGTTGTCTCAGTTGCATTTTATTCAAACAACAAAGAGATGAGCAAGACTGAGCTTTACGATAGAGTTAAAAACATACAGCACCACATAAACGGTCTAAAAAATGTTGCCGTAACAGAACTAAAGGGTGGAAATAAAACTCAGTTTAATATAGAAGTAGATCTTCATAAACTCTCAGGCTACAACTTATCTATGGGACAGATTGTTCAAGCGGTGCAGTCTCTTTCGTACAGCGTTCCTGCTGTTAAAAATCGTACTGATGACAACAAAATCATTATGATTGGCGTAAAAAATGCCATAGAGAGTTCAAAAGATATAGGTGATATCATAGTAGCTGAGTATATGGGTTCACCTATATTTCTAAATCAGGTTGCCAAAGTTGAAAAATCTTATGACATTCAAAACTTCAAATCTGTTCAAATCAGCGTAAGAGATGCTGATGGAGAGTTTATCCCTCTTAGAGATCAAGTGACTCTAACGGTATCAAAACTTCAAGGCACAAATGCAGTTGTAATAGCTGATGCAGTAAAGAGTGAGCTTGAGACTTATAAGTCGCTTCTTCGCGAAAATGGCATCAGTTATGTAATCACAAGGAATGATGGAGAAAGAGCAAATGAAGCGGTTAATGAACTTGTTTTTCATCTTATTTTATCCATAGTCATCATTGCAATATTACTGGCTCTTGTTCTTGGTTGGAGAGAGTCACTCATAGTTACCTTTACAGTTCCTGCCATCTTAGCTATAACGCTTTTTGTAGCCTACTTAACGGATCAGACCATCAACAGAATCACACTCTTTGCATTTTTGCTCTCGCTTGGGCTCTTAGTTGATGCTGCTATTATCGTTATAGAAAATATCCACAGACACTACTATGACAAAGAGTCAGCTCATTGTGATGCAGACAACCTCATAGTTCGTGCAACTGATGAGATAGGGCCACCTACAAACATCGCAACCTTAGCCATCATCATGACTATGGTTCCTATGGCTTTTGTTGGGCAGATGATGGGTCAATTTATGAAGCCCATCCCTGCCAATGTTCCAGTAGCACTTATCGCGTCACTTTTTGTCGCATATATATTTACACCTTATTTGGCTCTTAGGATGCTAAAGCGACCAGATTTTTCTAAAGAAGGAGGTCATTAATGTTTAAAAAATTTGAAAATGCAGTAAGAAAAGGCATAGAAAGCTCAGCTCAAAGAAAGCTTATACTCTTTGGAACTTTGATAGCTTTTATACTCTCAGTACTAATGATAGCACCTTCTAAAATGGTTTTAGCAAAGATGCTTCCAGGAAAAAATAACGACACTTTTACCATCTACACAACCCTAGCAAACGGAAGTTCTGTTGAGCAGACTAAACGTGTGACTGACTGTGTAGTTGAAGAACTTCAAAAAGAAGATGAAGTCTTAGACATAGAGGTTTTTTTGGGCATGGGCGCTCCACTTGATTTTGCAGGGCTTATAAAAGGTTCACACTTTAAAAATAGTGAGCATGAAGCAGAGATAGTCTTAAATCTTACAAAAAAACATAACAGGGAAGAGCCATCATATATGATGGTACAACGCATCCGTCCTCTCATTGTAAAAAACTGTGAATCTATCTATGAGGGCACTATCATCTCTTTTGTAGAGCCACCAGCTGGACCGCCTGTTTTAGCGGCAGTTGTTGCTGAGATATATGGTAATGATGCTGATGGAATAAGAGAGCTTGCAAACAGAGTTAGTGAAGTCTTTAAAAAGACTGATGGCTTAGTAGATGTAGATGTTATACAAGATGATATTTATGATACATTTGAGATCCAAGTAAACAGCACAAAAATAGCCCGCTCAGGAGTTAGTGTAAAGCAGTTAAATGACATCATATATTTAGCTTTTGAGGGCATGGAGATTAGTGTTAAGAACTCTGATATTTACAATGATCAGATTCCAATATATCTCTCACTAAGTAGAGAGTCAAAAAGGTTTTCATCAAAAGAGTTAAACTCAGTAAAAGCTAAACTTTCATCTCTAAAACTTATGAATGCTCAAGGGATGATGATTCCCATCACTGAGCTAGTTAGTATATACCCTAAAAAGTCAAATCCGCTTATCATGAGTAAAAATTTACATCAGATGACAAATGTTGTAGCTGAGACAGATATGGTCTCACAGGTCTATCCACTGATGGAAGCAAGAAACACTATTATTGACACCTTTAATGATAAGTATCTGGTTGAGAAAATCGGTCTTTTCAACCTTACGCTAACAGACAAAGATAACCAAAAAGTTTATAAACTTTTATGGGATGGAGAGATGGAAGTCACACTAGATACTTTTGTAGAACTTGGAGCTGCTTTTATCGCTGCACTTATTTTGATATTTCTACTAATGGTCATCTACTATAAAAGTTACACACTAAGTGGCATCATCCTCTTAGGTTCATTTTTATCCATCATTGGAGTTATTGTCGGTCACTGGATTATGGATATCTTTACAACAGATACTTTTTTCCTAACAGCAACTTCGCTTATAGGTTTTATAGCTCTCATTGGGATAAGTTCAAGAAACTCTCTGCTTCTTATAGACTTTACAAAATCTCTTATGAGTGAAAAAGCGATGACAAAAACTGATGCAATTGCACACGCTGCAGCAACTCGTGCAAAACCAATCTTTCTAACAGCAGCTGCCATCATCCTAGCATCTACACTTCTAGCTGGAGATGCAGTCTTTGGAGGACTTGGGGTTGCACTTATCTTTGGAACAATAGCCGCAGTTGTAGCTTCACTCATAGTTGTTCCAGTTCTTTTATACAACGCAGATCTAGAGAAACACTTTAACTTAGATAAATAATTTTCTTGCTCCCATACTCTGCGTGGGAGTGAAAATCTTTTATTTTACCCTTTGTATAAAAAAACTATTTAGATATTATATACCTCTAAAACAATTCACAGCAACAAGAGAAACTATATGAAGTTATTTATACTTTTCTTATCACTATTTTCTCTATCATTGGCAGAGCCAATTGTAAATATTCATTCAGATAAATTTAGCCTTACTGATTTTGAATTAGGTTATTATATAGATAACAAAAACGAAATAAAATTTGAAGATATTAAATCTATACAATTTGAAAAAGGTCCAAATAAGGACTCTTTAGGCGTTAAAGTCAAAAATGTTTGGATAAAAATAAAACTTTTTAATACAACTAAGAAACAGCAAACTCTTTTTTTACATCAAGACTTAGCATTTAAGTTTACAAGTTTAGAGTACTTTGAAGTAGATCAAAATGATAAACTTATCAGTACAGAAAAAATTGACCCATATATTTTGCAAGATAAAGAACAACTAAATGGTGCAGATGCTATATTTACAATTACCCTCATTCCAGACGAATGTAAAACAATATATATTTATCAAAAAACTTCAGCTTATCATTTTTACAACTATGTAATATATTCTCAAAAAGAGTCTATAAGACACTTAATATATGAAAAAGTCGATGCAGTATTGATTTCTGGGCTCCTTTTAGCTTTGGCTCTATATAACTTACTGCTTTTTATATCTACAAGATATAAAGAGTATATATATTACTCTTTATATATCATATCTTCAACTTTGTGGATATTTTATGTATATGGTTCATTGGCACACTATTTTGAGATATATGGTGAAATAGCTGTAAGGTTTAACTTTGGCATAATGTTAGCTCCCGTTTTCTTAGCGCTTTTTATCAGAACTATTTTTAAAACAGCAGAAAAATATAAGCTCGAGCATAAACTATTATCTAGCGTCATAGTTGTGTCTCTTGTAAATTTTACATATGGGCTCATAGATTTTAAAGGTGCTTTAGAGATTTTATTTTTGTCACTTAGTTATGCTCTTATAATTTTTATGTGGATTAGCATTAACCTCTACATAAAAGGTGATAAGCTCATAAAAATATTTCTCTTTGCACATACATTTTATTTGATTTTTAGTGTTTATGCTCTTTTGTATTTTATAGGTTTTGCAAGTACAAACTATGTATCATCTCATGGAACAAGTATTGGGCTTATTATCGAAGCACTACTACTCTCTTATTTGGTTGCTTATAAATTTAAAATGATAGAACAAGAAAGAGAAGAACAAAAACTACAACAGATAGAGCTAAAACTCTTAGCATCAACAGACCCCATGACTAAGCTGTACAATCGAAGATATTTCACTGAGATATCTAAGAAAGTTTTAGATATCTCTAAAAGAGAGAGAAAAAATCTCTCTATTCTTATGATAGATATCGATAGATTTAAAAGAGTAAACGACACTTTTGGACATCAGTTTGGTGATGAAGTACTGATAAACTTATCACGACTTCTACTTGAGAGTCATAGAAAAAGTGATATAGTTTGTAGATACGGGGGCGAAGAGTTTGTTATATTACTGCCAAATACTGGACTCGAAGATGCCACAATTTTAGCCGAAAAATTACGCATCTTAGTAGAAGAATTGACTCTTGTTTCTCCAAAAAATGAAGGGTTTAACTTTACAGTAAGTATAGGCGTAGCTCAAATAGATGTAGAAAATGAAGAAAATGTTGAGCTAGCTTTAAAAAGAGCCGATGACGCTCTCTATATTGCAAAAAATAGTGGTAGAAATAGAGTTGCTGCTAAAGAGTAGATAAATATTTTAAAATCTCTTTGCTTGAACCTCTAAATTCTACTTGCTTAGAGCGTTTTTGAATTTGATAGTCATACATTGGATCATAATAATCGCTTAAAAGAGTCTGAATCCACTCTTTATGAGCTTCTAACGAGCCACTTCGCATCTGCTCTGTAAATGCGCCTTCAAAGCTCTTACATACCTCTGTATGTCTTTGACTACCAAGCCTTCTCTCTATTCTATGCATAGCACCTAGCATCTCACTCTTCCACTGTTTTAAATCGCTAGTGTACATTTTTTGGGCCTCTACAACATACTCAGCAAAGGTTATCTCTATCCTCTCTTCTATGGGAGTTTGAAGTATGAGAAGAGGGGCTTGTGAAATATGTTTTGCTAAATTCTTCGGGATAAATAATCTTCCTACTCGATTACCCTCATCTTCAAAAACTAAATTTTTAAAGCCCTTATCAAGTTTTTCTATAAGTTCATAAGCCAGGCTATTTTCAAAATCTATCTGCGAAGGTTGTGGAGTAATTTTTTTGCCAAATGATGAACCTCTGTGGTTTGCTAAACCCTCAAGATCTATGGAGTTTTGTAGAGTCTTTAGAAGTATAGTTTTACCAGAACCTGTGTGGCCTCCAAGTATAATGGGCTTAAACCTTGTGCAAGACTCTTCTGTTTGCTCTAAAAGATAATTTCTAAAGGCTTTATATCCACCTTTAAGGCGTGTGATATCGCATCCTGCACTTTTAAGCCACTCTTGTGATATTTTAGAGCGTTGTCCACCTCTAAAACAAAAAAGTTTAGCATCTGGATTTTGTTTTATAAAATCCAACCAAGCATTAACGCGCTCTTCTTTTACAGCACCGCTCACAAGTTTATGCCCTAATTTTACGGCTTCATTATTGCCATTTTTTTTATAGCAGATGCCTATCTCATGTCTCTCTTTATCATTTATAAGTGGCAGATTTATGGCATGAACAAATGTGCCTTTTTCAAACTCTATGGGAGCACGAACATCAATTAGCGGTGTAGAATTTAAAACTATAGACTTAAAATCACTACTGAGCATTGTTTATACTTTTACAAAAGACTATGGTCTTTATAGTCTTACCATTACTAAAAAATCTATTATTTTTGATAACCCAACCTCTACTCTTTTGTACAATCACATCACCACACATAATCTTCTTGTCGGCTCTAAAATCTTTGTATAGCTGTACTTTTCTATATTTTTCGTAGTACCCATATACAGCTAGTAAAAGAATGATTACAATGAAAAAACCAACTCCATACAAGAATGCTTTGTTATTTTTCATATGACATTATATCTTTTTTAAAAGCCTATGAATATCTAAGAATTGAAATTTTCTTTTTAAACTTGAGAAGACTTTTATGATTGAATACTCTGAGGGATTATTAAGTTGGATCCCAAATCAAGTTGAGGATGACGAGTGTACTGCCATTTGGTGCTTGAGGCGGAATCTAGTTTATGGATTAATCAGAGGGTTATTTATAAAAACGAAACTTTTACTTTGTGTTTATTGAAGCCTAAAGTCTTTGCATCTTTTTCTCCCTCTAAGAGCAACTTAAATTGCTCTTGAGTTATAACAGGAAGCTCTATCTCTCTTCCCATGATTTTTTCTATCTTTTTTTGTTCACCATCAAAAAGCGACAAATCACTCTCGCCTCTTACTATTAAAAAATCTGCACTACTATCTTTTGCTTCTATTAAAATATTGCCTGCAATCTTGCGAGAAAAATCTTTGTTTACAGCTCTAGAATACGGGGCTAAATCATCATTAGATGAGTATAGTTTTATATAGTTTGCTTTGGATTTTTTTATAACCTCTGCGCATGACTCTCTGTTTAAACCCTCAAACTCAGCTATATTAAATCCATCAAAAAATTGAGTTATTTTTATATCTCCTTTTTCAACTCTTTGGTTTAAATCTACTTTTATTTTTGTAACTTTAGGTAACATTTCTAAAAGTGCATTTATCCTGTTTTCTTTACCTGCATCGTAGTTTAAAACCCTGTTTTTAAGTGAAGTGTGATACCAGATGCCATCATCAAAAGAGGAGATTTTCTTTATAATCTCATCTTTGTATTCTGGTTTTTGTTCAATAATGTCAGCAGCAATTAAAAGAGCATGGTCACCTATATAGTCTCTATCTATCTCATAAGTGTTTGAAGCAAAGTAGTCTAGCTCAAGATTTTTTGCATACTCATCCATCTCTTTTGGGGTAAGATACTCTTTAAAAAGAGCTATCTTTTGTAGATAATCTTTCTTATCAATCACCAAATCATTTAACGCTCTATATATACTCACAGGCTCAATTTTTAGTCTATCTGATGTTTTTTCTACTACATCTTTGATAAGTTCTCCTGCATCTACGAAGAGCCCGTTGATTTTTAGATTAAATTTAGGTGTATTTTCATAAGTAAACGCTTCAATGCTGTTTATCTCGTTTAGAAGTTCTAGGACAGTCTCGCTCTCTTTATACTTTAGTGCATAATTTTTGTAGTACGGTAGATAATCCACTTTTGAATCAAATTTAAATAACTCTATCTCTACTTCTTTCATTATTTTACTCTTCTTTTTAGTTTAGTTTATTTGCTATTATATAGAGACTCTTCTTTGCATTTAATTATATAGGCGAAATCAGTTAACTACCTAAAAACACTCTCCTATTTGCATCTCTTGTGATATCTGAGAAATTATCCAGATATTCTAGGTATGCTATAAGATACTTTCTACTTAAATCATACTTCTCTTTTAAGTTTGCGATATCTACATATCCATCTTTTTTTATAATGCTCTTCATCGCATCAACTATCATGCCAAGGCTTCTGTGGTGTATAAAAATGTTGTGTTGGAGCCTTATAACCTGTTTTTTTGCACAAAGACTCTTTAGAATATCATCGCCCATCTTTCTATCTAAGTCTAAATCATCGTAGATATTGTAAGGAGCTGTAGGAGCAAGGGATTCTTTTTCAAGTCGCTCTAAAACAATGTTTAAGAGTGAGCTTGTAAAGTCCTCTTTTATCTGGCTACTTCTATAAAGATTTGCATCTTTAATTAAAAAGCCCTCCTCTTCTAACTCATCTAAAACAACTTGAATAAAGCCCTCACTTGCCCACTTAAGGCGTAGTTTTATGGATGAGTTTGAAAGTAGTGCATACTGGTTTTTAGTGTAGATGCCCTTTATGTTTTTATATATAAGCTCTTTTGTAGATAGCGGATATATAACTAACTCTTTTTCATCAACAAATGTATTTTTCAGCTCTTTTGTGGCTTGCAACGCATCAGCGTGTGAGAGTGCAAATCTTTGTGCTGAGGAGATGAGTCCTAAGCCTTTTTTATGTACTTCGGTTAAAATCTCATAAGCTTTTGCTATATCTTTTTTATAGAGCGCCTCAAGCAGAAGAAGTTTTTGCTGTTTTTTCATCGGATCATTTATGGGGTTTAATACAACTCCACCAGCAACACTCTCATTTCCATCACGGATGATAATTTTTTCACCAAAGATACTAAAGATATCCTCATCACTCTTGATATTTGCATATCCGCTTTGAAGAGAGTCTTGTGAGTTATAGAGTAAAATCTTTGCATCTAGTCTTTTTGAACCAATATAGATAGAATAGTTTCTATTGTGATGAAGTGCCTTATCTGCAATACTTGAAAATGAGATATCTATGGATTTAAAACCTCTAAGATAACCTTTTTTACTGATGATAAAGCCTCTTTGCACACTCTTTGCATCCAAGCCACTTATATTTATAGCGGCTCTATTTGAGATGTTTGCCCTCTCTACGTTGGCATCGTGGACTTGTAGATTTTTAACCCTTATCTCTTTTTGCAAATCACAAATAAAAAGCTTCTCATCAACTGCTATGGGTTTACCTAAAACACTCCCAGTTACAACAGTTCCAGCACCCTTTAGGCTAAAGGCTCTATCAACATAGTATCTAAAGAAGTTCTCTTCTAGTTTTGAGCTAGCTTCAAGTCTAAAAAGTCTCTCTCTTAGATCTTTTATAGAGTTCTCATCAAAAACAGAGACGCCCATACTAAACTTTATGTCAAACTCATAGCTCTTTACAAACTCTTCTATATCTTTTAATTTTGCTTCTAGTTCATCAACGCTCACAAGATCTTTCTTACTCAATACCAAAACTGCATCTCTAACACCAAGGAGTTTTAAAATCTCAAGATGCTCTATAGTTTGTGGCTTAATTCCCTCAAACGCGCTCACAACAATAAGCACGCAGTCAAAACCAAAAGCCCCTGCTATCATGTTTTTTACAAGTCTCTCATGTCCTGGAACATCTATAAAAGCTATGTTTTTCTCATCTTCTTGTATGTTTGAAAAACTCAAATCTATAGTGATGCCTCTTGCTTTTTCCTCTTTTGTACTATCTCCATCAAAGCCGTTTAGAGCCTTAATGAGCGAGGTTTTTCCATGATCTATATGTCCACAAGTTCCTATGATTAAGTTAGACATCTGCGATCTCGTTTATAGCATCTGCCACTTGTTGAAGTTGTGTTTTTTGTATGGTTCTAAAGTCAAGCAAAAACTCATCATCTTCGATGCGGCCGATGATAGATCTCTCACGAAAAAGTTTTTGGAGTTTTTTAACTTTTATGTTCTTTGCATCTACCGCTAAGGCTATACTTGGGATAGTTTTGTTTGGCGTAGTTCCACCACCGATAAGGGTTTTTGTATCTACTACTTTTGTTTTTATATTTTGTTTTATTTGACTTTGAACTTCTTTAGCATCATCTCTTAACTCATCCAAAGAACAAAACAGCATCTTAATTGTCGGTATCTGTTCTTTATTTCCCAGTAAAACTGCCTTAAAACTCTCTTCTAGTAGTGCTAAAGTGAGTTTATCTACTCTTAACATTCTTAGGAGTTGGTTCTTCTTTAGCTCTTTTATATACTCTTTTTTACCAACTATAATGCCAGCTTGAACACTTCCTAAAAGCTTATCTCCAGAAAAGCTAAGTAGTGATGGATTTAACTTCATATAGTCTAGCACTGATGGTTCATCAAGCCCGTAAGGCAGGTCAAAAACATGTCCACTCCCCATATCATAATAATCTATTAGGCCTTTTTCATATGCCAGTTTTACAATTTCACCAAACTCTACATCCGAGCTAAAACCCTCAATGCTATAGTTTGACTTATGAACTTTCATAAGCATCGCTGTTTTTTTGCTTATGGCTTTTTCATAGTCGTACAGATGAGTTTTGTTTGTAGTTCCAACTTCTTTAAGCTTTGCACCACTTTGTTTCATAACATCAGGAACTCTAAAACTACCACCTATCTCGACTAACTCACCACGACTTACCACCACCTCTTTTTTCTTTGCAAAGGTGTTTAAGATAAGAAAAACCGCACTTGCATTGTTGTTTACAATAAGCACATCTTCACATCCTAAAAGCCTACAAACACACTTTGATATAAGAGAGTAACGCTCTCCTCTTTTGCCACTATCTAAGTCAAACTCAAGATTGTTATAGTTTGTCACAAGATCTTTTACTCTAAGAAAGGCATCTGCATCTATAAGACTTCTTCCGAGGTTTGTATGAACTATGATGCCAGTTGCGTTTATAAGCGTTTGAAGTGATGGTTTTGTAAGTTCTTCATATCTTTGTAAAAGTGTTTTTACTAGGTCTTCTTCACTAAAAGTAGTGACTCTTTCGCTTAGTATATTCTCTCTTAATTCACTAACTATCTCTTTTGCAAGAGTTGTAACTAAAGAGAGAGGAAGCTCGCTAAATTCTTTGCGGGCTATAAATTTGTCAACTTTGGGGATAGATTTTAGTAAAAACATTTTTACCCTTTTATGTAGTTTTTATATTTGCTAGTGTAAACTTCTCTCACACTTTGGGGGGCATGTGATCCTGGTGGACGCCACAGGCTTCAACCCTGATGGAGGTTTTGCTGACAAAGCCTCGGGAGGTTCGATTCCTTCGCCTTCTCACCAAAGCGTACTTTACACTCTTAAGATTGACCTTGCAAACAGGCAAGGCTAAAGCCTCACTTGCATAACTCTCTAGTAAACTTCAATAGCACTTTCGCCCCTAGGCTCTACACTTCCAATGATTCGTGCATATCCAAAACTAAACTCTTCTATCATCTTTATATACTCTTTTGCATCGCTCTCATCCATGGAGACTAAAAGACCGCCAGAAGTCTGCGCATCACAGAGCATCAAACGAAGATGCTCTGCACTCTTAGCAAATATAACTTTATCTTCTAAGTAAGCCATATTTTTCTTAGTTCCACCTGGAACTACACCCTTTAAAGAAAGCTCTATTGCATCTGCCATTATAGGGACTTGTGATGCATCTATCTTCAAAGTTACACTCTCGTTTGTAGATTCAAGTGCGTGACCTAAAAGCCCAAAACCTGTCACATCTGTACAAGCACTCACATTAAACCCACGAAGCAACTTTGATGGCATGTAGTTTAACTCTTGCATCACCTTTATAGCTTCTTTCATCGTTGGGACACTTAACATATCTCTCTTTATTGCAGTAGTTAAAATCCCCATACCGATGGGCTTTGTAAGCACTAAAACATGTCCTATCTTTGGAGTGTTGTTTCTTAGTATATTTTTTGGATGTATAAGCCCAGTTACACTAAGTCCGTAGTACATCTCGGGTGATTCTATGGTATGACCACCCATCAAAACGCCACCGCACTCTTTTATCTTCTCTACTCCACCTTTTAGTATCTCAACTAAGACCTCTTTGGGGTGGTTTTTACTATCAAAACCTACTATATTTAAAGCCGTTTTAACTTCCGCACCCATCGCAAAGATATCTGAGAGTGAGTTTGCCGCTGCGATTTTTCCATAGATAAATGGGTCATCTACCACAGGCGTTATAAAGTCGAGAGTCTGCACAAGTGCTTCATTATCGTTAAGCCTGTACACACAAGCATCTTCTGAGTTTTCAAAACTAACAAGTACATTTTCATCATCTGGAATGAGCGAGCAAACACTATGTTTTAGATCCCCCGGACCCATTTTTGCTGCTCAACCAGCTGCTTGAACGAACTTTGTCAATCTATGTTGATTGTTCATTTAGTAACCTTAAGTTTATTTATGGAAGTGGGGAGTTCAAAGAGTGCGTAAGAAAAGAGTTTGGCATCTATGTACACCTATTCCATAGGTTAATGTCTAGAAAGTATTTTACATATAATTATGTTAAAGCAATATTAATAGAGTAAAAAATATTTTACCTTTTTATAAAAAATAAAGATTTCTTTGACTACAATTTGCTTAGATTTGTGGAACAAATGGACATTTGATTTTTAGCGACTTGTGTAAAAACTTCATTTTTGTCATCTTAAACCTAATTTTTGGAGAGAAGAATGAGTATTACTCATGAGTTAAAAAAGGCATTAACGTCTTTTTGGAAACCCACACCCGCAGTCATCGCCCTTGGCGTTTTATCCGTTTACTACTTTGGCATCACTGGAACTTACTGGGCAGTTACAGGCGAGTTTACAAGATGGGGCGGGCATATCTTAGAGTCATTTGGAGTAGATATAAGTGACTGGGGATATTTCAACATTATGGGCATGCAAGGCAGTTCCCTAACTAGAGTTGATGGTGTTATGATTATCGGTATGTTTGGAGGCATTATAGCTGCAACTCTTTGGGGAAATAAGCTAAAATTTCGTCTTCCTGCAAGTCGGATAAGAATCTTCCAAGCCCTCATAGGTGGCATCATCGCAGGCTTTGGTGCTAGGCTTGGCATGGGGTGTAACCTAGCAAGCCTTTTTACGGGCATACCGCAGTTTTCAGCCCACGCTTGGTTTTTTACTATAGCTATGATAGTTGGAGTTTACTTTGGAGTGAAGTTTACTGGGCTAAAATTATTTCGCTCAAAAGTGCAGATGCAAAAGATATCATGTGATGTTCCACAGGTTATGCAAAAAGATAGAGCTAAAGGCTTTTTTACTTTTGGCACTATTGTTTTTTTGCTCATAATTGTTTGGGCTTTGTATCTTATCTTCGTTGTTGGCTCTACAAAACTTGGCATCGCTATGCTCTTTGGATCTGCGTTTGGGCTTATCATCGCAAAGGCTCAAATCTGCTTTACCTCAGCATTTAGAGACCTTTTTATAACTGGAAGAAGTCAGATGGCAAGAGCTATTGTTATAGCTATGGCAGTCTCTAGCATTGGCATCTTTAGCTATATAATGATTGGAGTTCCTCCCAAAATTATGTGGGCAGGTCCAAACACCATCATAGGCGGAGCACTCTTTGGCTTTGGCATCGTTGTAGCTGGTGGATGCGAATGTGGCTGGATGTATAGAGCCGTCGAAGGCCAAACCCACTTTTGGATAGTAG
>CAYWVG010000026.1:0-17263 GCA_964461645.1 uncultured Sulfurimonas sp.
AAGATAGTGAAGTAACATTTAAAAAACCATCTAGTGGATATACTGCTGTTTTTGATGCTGGTGAAGGGCATCAAGTGCTTGTCAAAGGTTCAGATATAACTGAGTAAAACTTAGATGAGGGCTGTAAAAGCTCTCATTTAAACTTAAAAAAAAAGATTACTTGATGATAGTAATTATTATAACTATAATATAAAAGGAAAAATATGAAAAATATACTTTTAAAAACAGTAGCTGCTACAGCTCTTTTAACTTCGTCGGCTTACGCTCACTTTCAAATGGTTTATACTCCAAACACAGCTCTAACAAAGGGCGAGACTATAGAGTTTAAGCATGTATTTACTCATCCATTTGCAGATGAACATACTATGGATATGAGTGGAGTTGAAGAGTTTTTTGTAATAAACAAAGAGAAAAAAACAGACCTAAAAAAAGACTTAAAATCTATAACATTTAAAGGTAGCCATAATAGTGGTAAAGCTTATGAGAGTTCTTATAAAGCTAGAAAAATGGGAGATCATCTTTTTGTAATGACTCCAACTCCATACTATGAAAAAAATGAAGATGCATATATTCAGCAAATCACAAAAACTATTGTAAATGTAGCTGGTGCTCCAACTGATTGGGATGCTGAACTTGGTTTAAAAGCTGAAATAGTTCCACTTACTAAACCTTATGCTATTTGGGAAGGCGGAAGCTTTACTGGGATTGTAAAAAGCAATGGCAAAGTAGCTCCATATGCAGAGATTGAAGTTGAGTACCTAAATAGAGATGTTGATATGAAGAACAACAAAATGGGTAAATCAAGAGTAGAAGCTCCACAAGATTCATTTGTAACTATGACTATTAAAGCAAACAAAGATGGCGAGTTTACATTTGCCTTGCCAAAAGCTGGTTTTTGGGGATTTTGCGCATTGGGTGTTGGTACTGACAAAGAGTACAAAGGTAAAGAGTTAAGCCAAGATGCAGTTATCTGGGTTGAAGCTAAACCTATAAAGTAAGTTTTTAAAGAGCCGCGATATTGCGGCTTTTTATAAAGTTTACCTAAGGAGATTCAAAATGGCAGAGAAAATATTTATAGTCCTAATAGCACTAGGAGCTTCATACTTTATATATAAAAAACTTTTCAAATCAAAGGGATGCAGTAGCGGTTGTGGTGGAAGTTGTGAAAAAAAAGAGTAATAAAAATGTTATAGAGATAAAAAATTTATCTCATAGTTACAAAGATAAAATCATCTATGAAGACTTAAACCTTAACATAAAAGAGGGAAATGTTTTTGGACTTTTAGGAAAAAATGGTGTAGGAAAATCTACACTTATAAACATACTTATGGGATACCTAAAACCAAAATCTGGAGAATGCTTAGTTTTTGGACAAAGTTCTCATAACCTCTCAAGCGATATAAAAAAAGACATTGCCCTACTTCATGAGGGATTTATAACTTATGACTATATGAGCATAGAAGAGTTAGAGAAGTTTTTTGCTCCATTTTACACTAGATGGAATAAAAAACTTTTTTATGATTTAGTAGATTTGATGAATCTTGACTACACTCAAAAGATCTCTACTCTTTCTTTTGGACAGAAATCTCAAGTAGTTTTGGGAGTTTTGTTTGCTCAAGATGCAAGACTACTTATCCTAGATGACTATTCTATGGGACTAGATGCTGGATATAGAAGGCTTTTTATAGACTATCTTAAAGAGTATATATTTGGCACTAACAAAACAGTTTTAATAACCTCTCACACGATGAATGACCTTGAGAATCTTATAGATGATATGGCGATAGTTCAAAGCGGTGGACTTGTCCATCAAGATACGATGGCTAATTTTAACAAAGACAAATCAAGTAGTTTTGAAGATAAATTTTTAGACTTTGTAGGAAAATACTAATGATAAAATCCATCATAAGAAAAGAGTATCTAAAACTAAAATTTTACCTTTTTATTTTACTTCTTTTGTGTCTTGGTGCTATAGCTCACTTTTGGTATAACCTAGATTTTGCATTTTCTACCATTGAGCCAGAGTCCATGATGTGGTATAAGTTTGCACAACTTCAAATCAAACCCTACTATACTCTTAATTATATCTACCTAGCTTTTGCCGTAGTCATTTCATTTGGAGAGTTTTTACCTGAGAGAATCAAGTTTCGCATAAAGATAATGGCTCATATTCCACTAAGCATGAGAGATTCACTTTTTTTGCATCTGCTTATCGGTGCTAGTTTTGTAGCTCTTTTGTCACTCTTTTTGTCTTGTTCTATTGCTCTAATACTAAGCTCATACTATCCTAGTGATATTGTCTTAATTGGCTTTAAAGACACACTAGCCTACTCTTTTGCAGCTATAGTTCTTTATATAGTTCTAAGTTCAGTTATATTGGAAAAAAACATGAAAGTACTTCTCTTTAAAGTTCTTATCATGCTCTTTTTCGTAGTTTTATTTGTAAAGACAAGATACTTCGTGCAAGACTCTTTATGGTTGGCTTTTTTGTTTGTTACACCATTTGTGGCACTTGATAGTTTTTATAGTATCAAAGAGCAAAGACTCAATTCAACTCTATATAAAATCTCTTTAGTTGTAGTTGCTTTTAGTTTTATATATCTATCTTATACAAGTTATAAATCAAACTATGAAAAGACATTTAATCATTTTTATGTCTTTTACTCAAATGTGATCAACGACTTCGTATACCAAAAAAACTTTGCAGGTCATAATTTTGAATATGGCATCAAAAACAAAGAAAAGTTTGATAGAGCTACTTATGAGTCATATCTTCCTTTTGTTTACTATAAAAACTTAGAGATTCAAAACAAGCTCCCAGTAAAAGTTGGGGAAAAAATATTTTATAAAGAAGAGATAAAGTTTTCAAGACTAGGATTTAATTACCACCCTACTCTACTTGAAGCTCAAGAAGTAAATCTATATCCACTTCTAAACCCTCACAAAGACAAAGGAGTTATAAAGTTTAGTGAAGAAGCTTTTAGCATCAAAACTAACTCCGCTGTAGTTTATGACTTTGACCATATGAAAAATAGCACTC
Source organism: uncultured Sulfurimonas sp. (assembly GCA_964461645.1). Classification (GTDB taxonomy): domain Bacteria; phylum Campylobacterota; class Campylobacteria; order Campylobacterales; family Sulfurimonadaceae; genus Sulfurimonas. The sequence continues at coordinate 3,041 of CAYWVG010000026.1, forward strand.
TTTCAAATGAGTTGACAGATAAGCTTAATAAAAATAACTTCAAGTACCCAGCTCTTTATGTTTGGGGAAAAAGTACAAATATGAAACCCTTTGATAAAGGTTACTTAATTCTTGATAGCCAAAAAAGGCTTTTTAATATCTCAAGAGCAGATGATATTATAAATGTAGAAGAAATCTCTTATCCAAAAGATATAGATATAGCCTACATAAATATCTCAGAAAACAAACAAAAAAAACTAAGCGGTTATGCGATAGATGCAAAGAGTAGATTTTATCTACTTAGCTGGGATTTTGAGTTTATACCCGTAGTTTTAGAGGATTTTGATTATAAAACTATGAGGTTAAAACTCATCTCAAACCCTCTTAACTATCTTATCAGATATGATAACCAAATGAGCTACTACGCTCTAGCTCTTGATAAAGAATATAAGAGCATAAAAAGTACAAAGCTAGAGAGATAAGAGGATGGTGTATTATCTATCTAAGAAGAACAAAATAAGGATATCTATAGCTTATATAGTTATTTTTGGACTCTTTGCACTCTACACTTATAACAGATATATAGACTTGCAAAAAAGTCTAGTTCAAAGTCAGATACAACACATCATAAGTGACTATAAGTTTTACTCTAAAGTACATGTTTCAAAGAGTCAGAAAGATATTCTCATAGACAATCCAGAATATATAAACAATGATGAACTAGTAGATGAGCATGCAAAGAGTACACCTCTGTTTATAGATAAAAAAGACAAACAAGAACCCAGATATAACCTAACTATAAAGTTTTTTAAAAAATATGAAAGACATAATATTGACATAGAAAATAAGATAGCAAAACTAGCAAGTAAAGAGTATGAATATTCATTTAAAGATGATTATATAGAACTTTTTGGGGTGGTATATGACGAGGGTTATGTAAACATCGTAAAGCAGTTTAAAAATCTTTCTTTTATAAAAGAAACTCTTAGTAATACTATAAGTATTATCGGAATAACAGCACTTTTAAATATTTTGATATTTTTTTATCTACTCACTCTTTTTGATGAACATGAAGAAAACAAAAAAGAGATGCTTAGTGAGTATGAACAACTCTCTATAGATGCACAAGCCATAGCAATGACAGACTCACTTACAGGTGCATCCACTCGCATAAAATTCAATCAAGATTTAGTGGTTTTACTAGAGTTAGCGTCTAGGTTTAAAGAGCAGACTTTTTCATTTATGATTTTAGATATTGATAACTTTAAGAGAGTTAACGACACTCATGGACATGACTATGGTGATGAAGTTTTAAAAAGAGTAGCTCAATGTGTGCAGCACAATATAAGAAAAACTGACTACTTTTATCGATGGGGAGGAGAAGAATTTGTGTTACTGATGCCTATGAGTAATTTACAGAAATCTCTCGTTTATGCTCAAAAATTAAGAGAAAAGATAAGCTCTTTAAAGTTTGAAAAGATAGAGCAAATCACTTGCTCTTTTGGGCTAGTTGAGTATAAGGCAGAAGATAATGAAATGAGCATAACAAAAAGAGCAGATGAGCTTTTATACCTTGCAAAAAACAATGGAAAAAATAGAGTTGAACATGAATAATATATATATAAAAAGTGCAACACCAAACAGAGTTAGACTAAAGTCAGATATTTTCTCTCTTAAGTCAAACTTAAATGTTATACAAGAGATGCTTGGTTTTTATGAAGTTAGAGCAAATATAAAGTGTAATTCTATAGTTGTAGTTTATGATAAAAACACAACAATAGATGAAATTATAAGTAAAATTTCAAAAAAATTTCAAAAAAAAATCGAACAATCCTTAGCTGCATCTCATGCAGTTTGTGGAAGTGATGGAGCTTGTATTAGTTGTGATAAAAAACTAAACTCTTCTCCTGCCACATTTAAAAGAAAACTTGTAGAATTTGGACTTTTGAGTGCTTACTCTGTCTATATCTTTGTAGCCAAAAATGTCTTTGGTGTAGTCATTGCATCTACTCCATTTTCTCTTATAGCCTTAGTCTCAGTAGTAGCTGCTATTCCTCTTCTAAGAGAGTCTTTAGATGATATAAAAAACAAAAAGTTTACACTTCAAACTTTTATGAGTTCAACACTCATTCTAGCCATTTTTATAGGCGAGGCTACTGCTGCTTTTGAAATTATCTACATACTTAGAGGTGGAATGTTACTCGAAGAGTACATAGCAACAAGATCAAAAAATGAGATAAAAAACCTCATAGAACTTGATATAAAAAAAGTTTATGTCTTAGTTGATGGGGTTGAACTTGAGACTGATATCGATGAGATATCTTTGGGTGATGTCATAGTTAGTAGAAGTGGAGAGAAGATTCCAGTTGATGGCATCATCGTAGATGGAGAAGCTGAGATAGATGAGTCACTTATAAACGGAAGAAGTGAGAGTGCTAATAAAAAAAATGATGATGAAGTCTTTGCAGGAACTCTTTGTGAGGCTGGGAGAATCTACATAAGAGTAGATGCTATAGGTGAAGAGACTTATATAGCAAGAGTTATGAGGGATGTGGAAAAATCACTAAAACTAAAATCTCCCTCAGAAGTTCAAGCAGACATACTAGCTCAAAAACTCCTAAAACTAGGTTCAGTTATGACTCTAGGAACTTTAGTTTTAAGTGGTTCTTTTATAAATGCTTTTTCAGTGATGATAATCATGTCGTGTCCATGTTCTACCATTTTAGCAGCAAGTACAGCTATAAGTGCAGGAATAGCCAATGGAGCAAAACAAGGTATCCTCATAAAAGGTGGTGAGTCTTTAGAAAAAGTCTCACAAAGTGAAGTTTTTTGTTTTGACAAAACTGGAACTTTAACAACTGGTAAACCACTTGTAAAAGAGGTTATTACTTCTAAAAAAATAACCGCTAAAGAGCTTATGGAGTATCTAGCCATTGCAGAATATAGAAACACTCACCCTATCGCATCTGCTATCGTAAAACATGCTAAGAGCATGGATATTTATATTGAGCAAAATGCAGATACTTTAGTTTTATCTGGACTTGGAGTAAAGTGCAAATATGGAAAAAAAACTATCCTTGCAGGAAACAAAAAACTGTTTTTAGAGCAAGATATCTCACTTGGAAGTTTTGATAAAAAAGCAAATGAATTTTTAGAAGATGGAAAAACAGTTGTCTTTGTAGCAGTAGATGCAAAAGTTTTTGGTTTTGTAACACTGGAACATGAGGTTCGTGCTGGCACACAAAAAATGATAGAAGACTTAAGAAAAAAAGGAGTTAAACACATAGCTCTAATAACTGGAGATGATGAAAGAGTTGCAGCTTCTTTTTCTAAAGAGTTTGACTTTGATAGAGTCTATGCAAACCAATCGCCACATGACAAAGCCGAAGCAATAGTGAACTTAAAAAAGGAGTACAAAAATGTTGTAATGGTTGGAGATGGGGTAAATGACACACTTGCAATGAGTAAAGCTGATGTAGCTATCTCCTTTGCAGCTGGAGGAAGTGAAGCGGCCATTGCTATCTCAAATATCGCCATCACTCACTCGCATCCAGAGGATGTAGTAAATCTTTATGATTTGAGTAAAAAAACTTTAAAAGTAGTAAATCAAAACTACTGGATGGGAACAAGTACAAACATAATTGGAGCACTCTTTGGAGCAGTTGGACTACTTAGTCCTGCTGCAGCTGGAGCGATTCACATAGGTCACACAACAAGCATCATGGCAAACTCATCGAAGCTTGCTATTTATAAAAATTCTTAAAATAACAGGAGGTAAGGTATTGGAAATTACACCACAAAAGTTAGTTGAAATAGCATCGTATTTCAGCGTTATATCACATGTAAAAGGAAGACTTAGAGTTCGAGTTAACCCTAAGATAAAGGATGAAGTAAGTGATGTAAGTCTAGAAGACATACAAAATCTCTCTAAAAAAATAGATGGTATAAAAAATATAAAAGTGAACAAAATCGTAGCATCTGTAACCATCGAATATGATAATTCCATTTTTGCTAAAGAGCAATGGGATAACCTCATAAATGGCGAGAATTTAGACGAAGTTATAGAGATAATAACAAATTTACAAAAGGAGATAATATAAATGAATGAAGAAAACTTTGATGAAGCTCTGCTTATAAAGCAAAGAGTAGATCCATCATACGATGAACCCATTTTACATCAAGTTCTTCGTATAGCTGTATATGATGAATTTCACGCTTATGAGACATATAGAAAAATCATAGATACCTTTGGTAGTGTTGCACCATTTTCCAACATAATACAAGCAGAGATAAGACACTACCAAGCTCTAACTCCTCTACTACAGAAGTATGGAGTAGCGATGCCATTTGATAACTGGTATGAAAAGATTGAAGTGCCTTCTACGATATTAGAGTGTTGTGAAGTTGGAGTTGGTGCAGAGATACAAAATATCCAAATGTATGATGATTTACTTATGTATGTAGAAGAGTATCCAGATGTACAAGATGTACTTTTTAGACTTCAAGCCGCCTCGTATAACAACCACTTAAAGGCTTTTAGAGAGTGCGTTATCTCTTATTCAAATGAAGCTAAAAGTGTTAACTCTTTTGCTGGGCAAACCAATGTTCAAGATTCTCAGATGTTAAACAAAGTAAATGATTTTAGAACACTTGCTTCAAAGTTTACAAGCGGAAATGTAAGTGAGCAAGACATAACGAAACTACTTGGTAGCGTAGATATTGCCACTATAGGCGGTGTTTTACTTGGTGGTATGGGTGCTATGCAATTAGTCAAAATGATAAACGAAGATAAAGGAGAATAAGATGATTCCATTTGTAATAGGAGCTATTGTTGGTGCAGCTGCAGTTGTAGCAGTAAACAACAATGAAAAGATAAAAAAACAAGTAACTGATGGTGCTAAGAAAATAAAAGATGCAGCTCTTGATGGTGCGTCAAAGATAAAAGAGAAAATCGACTCTAAGAAGCCTGATGAAGAGACTTTAGAGGTGAAAAAAGATGACTAGAGTTGCGATAAACACTGGAGCTGAGAGAAGTATAGTAGGTCACTTTGTGAGTGGTGGAGTATTTTCAGCAGTTTTTGCACTAAGTACAAACTATACAAAATACAAAAAAAATGAGATAAACAAACAAGAGTTTTTAAATAAGACACTAAAAACTACAGTTCAGGGTGGCATCGCAACTGCAAGTGCTATTGCAACTGCAAACTACATAGGAAAAGCTAACTACTTAGGAGCTTTAAGTGCTGCTAGTATTGGTGTTATGGGCGTATACGCAACAGATAAGGTTTACGATAGATTAGAGATTCAAGCAAACAAAATTAAGGAGATAGAAAATGCAAACTAAAAACATAAAAAACCAAGGACTACGCAATAATCCTTACATAAATGACAATTCTCAAGGGTTAAATAACTCAACATCACAGACAAAACAAAATCCATACTACAACCTAGATGCAAATCAAAATCTAAACCAAACAGCTAAACAATTAGCTAACTTTGACACAGCAAACTTTTTAAAAGGCGCTCTTATCGGTGCGATCGGTGCTTACCTTTTAACAAATGAAAATGCTCAAAAAACTATCTTTAAAACCTTTGCAAAAGGTAGCGATATGTTAGGTGCTGGCATAGAAGAGTTAAAAGAGAGAATGGAAGATGCAAAGGCTGAGCTTCAAGCAGAACAAGAAGCAAAAGCATAGTAGAGTCTGATGAATAATCATACTAAACTACTTCACGCTACATCTACTAGAGCTAGGTTTTTTTGTGATATTTTAGAGCAAGATATAAACCTTACAAACCTAAAGAATGAACTCCTTTGCATCTTAGGAGTTTTTGAAGTAAGGATAAACAAAAAGGCTAAATCTATAATCTTTGAGTTTGAAAAAACCAAACTAGAGACAATGGAGCAAAAACTTCAAAGCCTAGATGCAGATAAATTTAGAGTTTGTGATACATTTTTAAGCGATAACGCTTCGTGCATTAGCATCACTAAACCATCAAAAGCTGGTGTTATAAAAGCAACGACTACACTTTTTGCAGAGAGATTTATCAAAAATAACACTGCTAAATTAGCTCTTACTTCTTATGCCTCTTTCCCACTGTTAATAGAGGGAACTAAAGAACTATTTAATGAGGGTTTAACTTCAAGAGTCTTAGAAGCTACGGCAGTTGGAGTTAGTTTAGCAAGAGGCGATTACTTAACAGCAAATGGTACAAATGCAATGCTTGAACTTGGAGAGTACATAGAAGAGACTACAGTTCATAAAAGCGATGATCTCATAAAAGAGTTAGCAAAGCCAAATGTAGCCGAAGCGTGGCTAGAAGTTGACAAATATGGCAAAAAAGAGCTAAAACTTGTAGAGACAAATAGTCTTAGAATTGGCGATATTGTAGTTGTTGGCGCTGGAGACACTATAGCTATAGATGGGCATATTATAAGTGGAAGTGCATCTGTAAATCAAGTCTCAATGACAGGTGAGTCAGAGCCAACTAAAAAAAGCAGAGGCGATAGAGTGATTTCTGGAACTGTAGTTGAAGAAGGTCGCATCAAAATTTGGGCTGAGAGAGTCGGAGAAGAAACTGCAACTGCAAGAGTAAAAAACTATATAAGTAGTTCTTTAAGTGAAAAGTCTTCCATAGGTTTAAAAGCTACAAAACTAGCAGATAAACTTGTTCCAATTACACTTAGTTTAGCTGGCATCTCTTACCTACTTAGTCGTGACTTTGAGAGGATAGCTTCAGTTTTACAAGCTGACTACTCATGTGCCTTAAAACTAGCTACTCCTGTTGCTTTTAAGACAAGCATATCTCAAGCTGGAAAAAATGGAATCTTGATAAAAGGTGCAAAATCCATAGAAGCTCTAAGTGAAGCAGATACCTTTGTTTTTGACAAAACAGGAACACTCACTTACGGCACGCTTGAAGTTGAGAGCATAAATTCTTTTGATGATGAGTGGAGTGAAGATGAACTTTTAAATCTAACAGCTAGTGCAGAGGAACATTACTTTCATCCAGTAGCAGAAGCGATAGTAAAAGCTGCTAAAACTAAAGGTTTTGTTCATATGCATCATGAAGAAGTTGAGTTTATAGTGGCTCATGGTGTAAAAACTATAGTCAACGAAAAAGAGGTTGTTATAGGAAGTAGACACTTTTTAGAGGATGATGAAAAAATCGACTTTAAAAATCATAAAGACAAAATACAGAAGTGTTTGCTAGATGGCAAGACTATTCTTTATATTGGTTATGACGGCAAACTTCTAGGAACAATTGGGATGAGAGATAAACTCAGAGAAAACACAAAAGCTACACTTCAAAGGCTTAAAGAGTTAGGAGTAAAAAGAACCATCATGCTAACTGGCGACATAGAATCAAAAGCAAAAACTCTAGCAAAAGAGATTGGCATCGATGAAGTATATGCAAATATGAAACCAACTGACAAGGCTGCTATTATAAAAGAGCTTCAAGATAGTGGTGCAAAAGTAGCATTTGTGGGCGATGGCATAAACGATGCACCAGCTCTTATAAGTGCAAATGTTGGTATTAGTATGAGTAGAGGTGCTGACATAGCAAAAGCAACAGCCGATGTTAGCCTTTTAAAAGATGATATTTCGAGCATAGCAGAACTAAGAGAGTTATCTCAAAAGACTATAAAGCTCATAAACACAAACTTCAATGCAACAGTGGGTATAAACTCTATCATACTTTTAGGTGCAACACTAGGAGTCTTCAAACCACTTACAACAGCTATCTTACACAACAGCACAACCATAGGGCTTCTTGCAAACTCTATAAAAGGTGTAAAAGTAGATTAAGGTCATACTTTTACTTGCTTACCCTTTCTCATAAGAGTTGAGCAAGTAAAATATATTGTCTTTTAAAGTTTACATGAATATATCAGTCCACCAAACTTTTAACTAAAATTTGGAGACAAGAGTTTTACAATACAAAAATAATGCAAAGAGATACAATTCATGAATAAAATAGATGTAGTTAATTTTAAAGAGTTGGCTAAAGTATCAAAAAAAATATCTAACCCATTTTCCAGAGAAACTTTTATATCTATAGTTAAAGAAGAGTTTGGAGAAGGATTTACTATTTTTTATGATATGGGAAATGGAATTGCACTTTTTGTAAGGAAGATTACACCTAAAAAAGATTTGTTATTAGTTGAGGAGTCTGAAATTTCAGGAGCCAGTTTAATATATAACTTAGCTTCAAATATCAATTTTGTATTTAAAGATAAACAAAAATATTTGCTAAAAAAAGATAACTTTCTTATAGGACTATCTTCTAATAAGTTTTATGTTGAAACACTATTGCAAAAAGACAATCCTTTAATAACAATTACAATAGGATTGAAAAAAGAACTTTTTTTAGAAATGGCGAATTCTATAAAGAATATTAAAGAGTTTATGGATGAAGCTATAGATAAGAGTTATTATATTCTTCAAAGAAAAAATATAGATTCCCAACAGTTTGAATTGCTTGATTTTTTTAAAGAATTAAACTTATATGAAGATGTATTAAACAGTATTTATTTAGAATCAAAAACTACTGATTTATTACACTACACTATCAATAAGCTATCTAAAATTTTAAACAACCAAACCAAAAGTATACTAGACAAAAGAAGAATATCTAGCTTAGAAAGGGCTAAAGAAATTATTCAAAAAGAGTACAACACCAATCTTTCAATAAAAAAAATTGCAAATAAGTCAGCTACTAATGAATGCTACTTAAAAAAAGATTTTAAAGATTATTATGGAATGACCATTTTAGAAATGCTACAAAAAAGGAGACTAGAAGTAGCGAAGCAACTACTCCAAAAAGACCTTAGCGTTAAAGAGGTTGCACTAAAAGTAGGATACAAGCATACTGGCAATTTTAGTAAATTATTTTTGAACAACTTTAATATAAGTCCCTATCAATACAAAAAAAATTCTACTTAAGTTAACTTTTCCCTTTTGTATCCTTTTTTTTCCTCTTTATGCTTGGTGCAATATTGATAATTATAATCATAAATGATAAGATGCCAAAAAATTTGGAGTCATCATGAAAGAAAAAAATATTATCAATAAGTTATCAATTGGGCTTTGTGCTTTATTATTATCCAATTCTGTCTCTTCGGCTAAAGAAACAAAGGAAATAATTAATTTACAAGAACTTAGTGTCTTATCTGAAAAACAATCAGATTATAAAACACAAAATACTCCATCATTGCTGAGAAATAATCTAAAGTTAAAAGACAGTGCTAAATCTATACAGATTTTTAATGAAAATCTTATAGATGAAGCTAAACTTCAAAATATAGAAGACATTATTAAAATGTCATCCAACACAATCTATATGGGGGATAATCATGGACGAAGTACTGAGGTATCTATGAGGGGATTTTCAGGAGTCCCTATTCTCTTTGATAACCTAAGGATTACTAATAAGCTTGCTCATCCTGAAGTTTATAATCTCTCATCAGTTGAAGTAATAAAAGGTCCAGATTCATTAGAATATGGACAATCAAGCCCGGGAGGATTAGTAAACTTAGTGACTAAAAAGCCTACAAAAGAGTCTATTGCTAAAATAGATTTTGATGTAACAGATAATCCATCATACAGCCCAAAACTTGATATAGGTGGTAGTTTAAATGAAGATAAATCACTTTATTTTAGACTAGTTTCTCTCTTAAAGTATGATGAGGGATGGACCAATAGTAATACAAATATAAATAAAATATTTATTGCCCCTTCTATTTCATATGACTTTAATGATAATCATACATTAACCATTATGGCTGAATATACCGATGAGACTACGCCTTCAAGCTTCGGAACATATGTAAATAACAATGGAAAACTTGTAACAGATATTTCATATGTTTTATCTAATCCTGATGAAAAGTTTAAAAAGACACAAAAGATTGCAGGTTTTGATTTTGATAGCGTTTTTAATACTTGGGACTCTAACTTTAAATATAGATATATTGATTATGTGGGAGATAATGGAGATGTTCATATCTCATCACTTGGATATAACAAAGCCACAGATACTGTAAGTAGATTTTATGCAAAACAAAAACAAGAGTTTCAAGAACATGCACTACAATATACTCTAAACAAAGAAGTTGATATTTTTAGTTTGAAAAATAGATTTACTGTAGGAGCTGACTACAACAAAGCTTATTCTAAATTAGATTTTTTTACCCAAAGACCACCTTTTTACCCTTTAAATGTATCAAATCCTCATTACGAAAATCTTACAAGTTTAAAAGATCACCCTGGTGCAATGGATATGTCATCTCCTAAAACAAATATAGAGTCTTACGGGATATTTATACAAGACAACATAAATTTAACAGATGATCTAATCTTTAGTGCAGGAGTGAGATATAGTTCGTCAAAACCTAAAGATAGCCAAAAAAGTAATGCAACTACTCCTTCATTTGGTTTAGTTTATCATCTAACACCTCAAACTACATTTTTTACAAACTATTCTGAATCTTTTACTCCTGCTACTAACCAAGATAAAGATGGGAATATTTTAGACCCAGAAAAGGGAAAAGGTGCGGAACTTGGTATTAAACAAGAGTTATTTGACAATCAACTTAATTTAACAGCATCAATATTTAAAATAGAAAAAGAGAATGTTGCTATACTTGACTTGGCTAATTCTGGGGCTACTTATGTATATAAACAAAGTGGTGTGCAAGAGAGTCAAGGATTTGAAATAGACTTAAATGGAGACATAACATCAAACTGGTCTATCGTTGCTTCTTATGGATATACTCAAACAAAAGACAAAGATAGTAATGACAATGATTTAAAAAACATTCCAAATCACACAGCAAATATTTTCACTAAATATTACTTTTCAGTATTTAATCTACATAACATCTATATTGGAGGAGGTGCGAGATATGTAGGAAGTAGATATGCTAATGACACAAATACAATAAAGCTTGATTCTGAACTTATTTATAATGCAACTCTTGGATATAAAAAAGGAAACTGGAAAGCAAATTTAAGTGTTCAGAATTTAACTGATGAAAAATATGTTGAAGGTGCAATTGCTAATGGCACAGCAGGTGGATATGAATGGGCAAGAGTTTATACAGGAACACCAAGAACTTTTTTAGCGTCTGTTGGTTATGAATTTTAAGAGTGAAAAATGATAAGTAACTTTTATAATTATTTAATTCTTCCCGAAGAAAAAGGGAAGAAGATTGGATTGTTTAGAACTTTAAGTGCCATATTTGGTGGCTTAGCTGTAGCTTATTTGGGTATGACTCTACTTGCTTTTACTCTTCCTATGGAAGTAAAACAATCAGCAATAATCTCCATTATGCTAAACACCTTTGTATGGGCAGGTATGGCTACATGGATAGCCTTATCATATACTAGACTAAGTGCTTTGTTAAAGTTTTTGATACCTACTATTGTTTTTTCAATAACACTTTACATTTTATATTAAGGATTTTTTTTGAAAGAACCAAAATCAAAGTTATTTTCACAAAGACTCTTTAGACTTCATGTTGCTGCAGGTATTACTTTTTCAATTATTATGTATATCACCATATTTTTTGGTGTTTTTGCCATATTTTTACCTCAAATTCAAGCATGGGAAAAACCATCAAGATATATAGAAAAAGTTGATATTAAAGACATTGATTATAACGATATTATCAATAGTGTTTTAAAAAATCCCGATTTTCCAAAAGATAATATTTTAGTAAATCTTCCTGGTCGTATGGGAGATCCAGCTGTAAGTATTGGTAATCGATTTGTTAAACCTGTAGTTTTTAATCCAGCAACGCAAAAAGAGATTAAAGATGAAGACAAAAGTATTACTAATTTGGCTGCTTTTTTAAATGAACTACATTATGGACAACCATTAAAACTCATTGGTAGGCTCTCTTTTGGATTTGTTGCAGTAGGGACAATGCTTTTAATTATAACAGGGTTAATACTTATTTATCTCTTTAAATTTAAATATAAAGCAACAAATCAACAAGCAACATTCTCTACTGTTCATGTTAAAGTTTTTACATGGACTTTTATTCCATTTTTACTTATTACCTTAAGTGGTGCAGTTATGAATGTTGGTCTTGTTAGTGCAGGTCCTATGTCAAAGATATTGACAAAAGGTGAAGCAAGTTCTATAGATGGTGTTGTAGGAACTGTACTCTTCCCTCAAAACAGACCCGTAAAAAAAGAAAATATTGAAGCTAAAATGCTACCACTATCAGAACTTCTAAAAAAAGCTCACGAAGCTAACCCGCAATTAACATTTAAACAAATCAAACTATTGAACTGGAATGACACCACTGCTCGTGCGGACTTTATTGGATATAACCCTTATAAACCTTTTTTAAATGGTGGTATATTCAACATACCTTATGTCTCATTTAATATACATACAGGAAAATTAATTGAAAACAAAAAAGTACTAGATAGTGTTGTCCCTGTATTTATTGCCGAAGGTATATTCTTCCTACATTTTTTATTTGGTATTGATATTTTTTCAAGAACATTAATAGCACTCATGATGGCAATGTGTGGAATTGGAATTGGATTTGGGGTGATGCTATGGCTTGAAAAAAAGGCAAAAAAATTTGAAGGCAAAATCACCTTTTATCATTGGATGGGAAAAATCTCATTGGCAACAATGATTGGCGTTATTCCAGCAACAGCAATACTTTTTTTACTGCAATGGGTATTGCCTTTCGAATTAGAAGACAGAGTGTTATGGCAACAAGGGATGTTTTATAATGCGTGGCTAGCCACACTTTTTTGGTCATTTTACAGAATAAATTCATATCAAGCATCTAAGGAGTTTTTTATCTCAGGAGGGATTTTATTTATACTCTCAGTACTATTACATTGGATTTACTACAATCCTACACTATTACCTTCAACTATCTTAAGTGTTGATATTGTTCTTCTTTTCTTAGGAGTATTATGTATGTTTATAGCAAAAAAATTACCAAAAAATAGAACAGATGCCAAAATATTTTGGTCATCTAAAAAAAGGAGAAACTAACTATGAGAAATAGTATTAAAATTATTTTACTTATTTTATTACAAATAGAGTTATATTCACATACTTTAGTAATGGATATGATGGATAATGGTGATAATACAATCACAGTTGTCGGTATGTTTAATACAGGTGAAAGTGCAGCAGGTGCGATGATAATAGTTGAGGCTTTAGATTCTGGTGAAATATTATTTCAGCAAAGATTATCAAATGATAATGAAATTATCATTCAGATTCCTACACTACCTTATAAAGTAATCCTAGATGGAGGACCTGGTCATACGGTTGAAAAAGCAGGAATAGCACCAAATAATGGATTTAAAGAAGTTGAAAAAATAGTACATACAAAAACAGAGACTAAAAAACAACAAAGTCCCAGTAGAAGCTTAATGCAAATTTCTTCTAGTGTAGCTGTTACAGTCAGTATTATATTGGCATTTATTTTACTTTTTGCAACTGTTGTCATAAGTATTATAAACACAAACAAACTAATGAGCAATTTAAACAATTAATTGAGTTTTTATTTAAATATAAAAGTATAGACTCATCTCTTAAAATGAGTCTATATGAAAATTAAAACAGGGGATTTTATATATCAGCACAAATTAGGAGGCTTATGCTCTTCATAAGATATATAAAAGAAGGCGTAAATGCAACACTGTCTCAAATGTCATCATATACATTTACTATTTTTTTTGCAAAATTATTATTTTTCTATATCATGTAACTCCTTATAAAATTTATTTAAACTCTACTTTAAGCTTTCTAACAAGGCTTACCACTAAGTTCTTTTATGGATTTTTTGTTGTTTAACTCAAACATTTTTTTCCTCTAAAAATTTACTAAATTCTATCTCCACACTGCTAGTTCCTCTTCTTGTACATATCAAAGGAATACTTTGCTTTTTAGCAGATTTTTTAAAATAGCTCATGGTATTATGTTTTAAAAAATCTGTTAACATTATTACCGCATCCGTATTCGCGGGAATTTTTTTGTGTGAAGTAGAATTTTTCCTTGAATCCCAGTGTGTTGTTTGTGTTACACCAAGAGACTTCAATAACTCAGTTATAGCATTAACTTTGTCACCACCGATAAGTAAAACTGACATCTAAACTCCTTTTTGATAATTGTTATTAAAATAATACATGAAGGAAGCTTAAAGAATTATTATATTGATAACTAATATCATAATACTATTTGTACGATTTATATTTATAA
>CAYWVG010000027.1:0-16750 GCA_964461645.1 uncultured Sulfurimonas sp.
TGCCAATGAAGAGTCGTATAAAAGGTGAGATTTTCAAAAAAGGAGATCACCTAAAGGCTGTTGTTCGCCGAGTACTGATGGATAAAGAAAATGGTATCCAAATAGAACTATCACGAACTTCTCCTAAGTTTTTAGAAGAGCTTTTAGCGCTTGAAGTTCCTGAGATTGCTGATGGTGCTGTTATCATAGAAAAAAGTGCAAGAATACCAGGCGAGAGAGCTAAAATAGCACTTATAAGTACGCATCCACAAGTTGATGCAGTTGGTGCTACAGTTGGTGTAAAAGGTGTTAGAATCAACGCTGTAAGCCGTGAACTTATTGGCGAAAATATTGACTGTGTTGAGTACACTACTATTCCTGAACTCTTTATCTCAAGAGTTATGTCGCCTGCAATTATCTCTCATGTTGAGATTATAAGAGATGAGAATGGAGAGCCTGAAAAAGCCATCATAACACTGCCAGCTGATCAAAAATCAAAAGCCATTGGTAAGAGTGGTATAAATATTCGTCTTGCATCTATGCTAACGGGCTTAAACATTGAGCTTGTAGAAAATAATGAAGTTACAGATGAACAAGGTGAAGCACAAGAATCAAAAGATGGAGTTGATGCACTAGAGGCACTGTTTAATTAATAGTCCGAAATCTCCTCTCGTTCCCATGCTCTGCGTGGGAATGCATATATAACTTACAGCAATTTTTTCTACCTTTCTCGCTCTAACTGCAAGTTCTAAACTAAAATTTTACCCACGTTTGATATATGGATTTAATTTTAGCAGTATCAAATCCGCTATCATATTTCCCAAAAGTGTCAAAAAAGCCGTTATTATCAAAGTTCCCATTATGATGGGATAGTCACGGCTTAATGCACTCATAAAAAATAACTGCCCCATTCCATCTATGCCAAAGATAGATTCCAAGATAACACTTCCGCCAATAAGCCCAGGTAGAGATAATCCAAGTAGCGTGATGATGGGCGGTAAGAGATTTGGGAGTATGTAGTAACGAAGCAATTTTTGCTCTGATAATCCACGAGAGAGCGCAAAAAAGTAGTAATCACTCTTTAGTATCTCTAATGTTAGTGAGCGCACATAAATTATCATACTACCAAGACCTACAAAAATCATAACACCAACTGGAAGCACTAGATGCCAAGCCATATCACTATAGTAAGCAAAACCCTCTTTTGGCTCTATAGAATGTAGTCCAGCGATAGGAAAAAGATTTAAATTGAGTGATAAAAAGATAATAAAGAGTAGTGCTAGATAAAAAGATGGCATAGAAAAAGAGACTAGAGAAATCTGGCGAATAATATAGTCAGCCTTTTTCTCATACCCTAATGCCGCTTTTATCCCAAGATATAAGGAGATAGCAAAGACCGCAATTAGAGCTATACTATTCATAATAAGTGTTATTGGAAGTCTCTTTAATATCTCACTACTCACATCTTGGCCCGTCACAAATGAGATGCCAAAGTTTAATGTGAGTAAATTTTTTATCCAGTCTACATATTGAGCTGTCAGGGATTTATCCAAGCCATAAACCGCTTTTAGTTGTTGTATCGCTTCTTCTGTCATGTTAGGATTTAGCTCTCCAGCTGCAAAAAAACTATTTGGTGCTGCATGAATTGCTAAAAATGAGATGATTGAGATAAGTAGCAACATAAAGATTATATAAAAGATTTTTTTTATCATAAGAGAGATTATATCAAATTTAACTCTCCTTGATGTAATAAAAGAGAAGGAAGCCTTTTTAAAAGCCTGTATATCTATAGTTAGATATAGATTAACTCTAAAAGAGGCACAAACAGAAGTTTATACTTTTGTTTGTGTTTTTTGAGTAGGACTATCTTACATCCCAAGAGAATACAGTTTTACCATCTCCATTAGTCTCAGCAGCTGCCATTCCCATGATATTGTATCCGCTATCAACATAGTGAATCTCACCAGTCACGCCAGATGCTAAGTCACTAAGTAGATACATTGCAGAGTTTCCAACTTGTTCAGTTGTAACATTTTTCTTTAGAGGTGAGTTTGTCTCATTCCAATTTAAAATCTGTTTAAAATCGCCTATTCCTGCAGCAGCCAATGTTCTTATCGGTCCAGCTGAGATTGCATTTACTCTTTGTCCTTTTCTACCTAAATCTACCGCCATATATCTTACACTTGACTCTAACGCAGCCTTAGCAACACCCATCACATTGTAATTTACTATATATTTTGGTCCACCTAAGTATGAAAGCGTTAGTATTGATGCATCATCTGCTAAAACACTCTCAAGACGGTTAGTTAAGTCTATAAATGAGTACACAGATACATCCATAGCAATTTGAAATGCTTTTTTAGAAGTCTTTATAAAAGGCTCACTCAATGCTTCTTTTGGTGCAAATGCAACAGAATGAACTAAAAAGTCAATCTTTCCAAAGTCCTTTTCAACCAAAGCAGCGATTCCTGCCATATGTTCTTCGTTTGAGACATCAAGCTCATAAACTTTGTCACTTCCAAACTCTTTAGCAATTGGCTCAACTCTCTTTTTTAGTGCATCATTTAAGTAAGTAAAAGCCATCTCAGCACCCTGATCAGCACAAGCTTTTGCTATTCCATAAGCTATTGATTTATTATTTGCAAGACCTACGATAAGACCTTTTTTACCCTTCATTAACATTCTTTTATTCCTTAATTTTATTTCATAAAATGAAGGAAACCCTTCACTCTATTTTGTTACGACAAAGGAACAAGTCCCTTTGTCTACGCTAATACCCCAAGGGTACTCCGTGCGCGCTAAGTTTTGCTCAGCGCAATGCTCTTGGCACTTGTGCCTCTTACTTAATTTTACTTTGTAAAATGGAGGTGAACCTTTGCTTTAGTTTTGTTACGCCAAAGGAACAAAGTCCCTTTTCTCGTTCCACCTCAGCAGAGGTGTGGCGAGTGGACTCTTAACTCTCCTCTATCTCTTGCGCAAATTCACACATTTTACAAAAGTCTTCTGCATTTAGCGCTGCTCCGCCTACTAAAATGCCATCAACTACATCTATACTTAAAACTTCTTTTGCGTTATCTACTTTTACACTTCCACCATAAAGAAGTGGGGCTGATGATTTTTTCTTTAGCTCCTTGTGAAGAAATTCTATATCCTCTTTGGTTGGAGTTAAGCCTGTGCCTATTGCCCAAACTGGCTCGTACGCTATTATGAGGTTTTCATACTCTGCATCTATTCCTTCGTACTGCTTTGAAATATATTGCAACACGTTTTCTAAGCCAGATTCTCTAACTTCAAAAGGTTCACCTACACAATAGACTATTTTAAATCCGAGATTTTTATAGAAGTTAAATTTCTTTACAAGCTCTTCTTGTGTCTCACCCAGGATATGTCTTCTCTCGCTATGACCTATGAGGATAGTTTTTATGCCAAACTCATCAAGATGCATAGCTCCAATCTCTCCAGTAAATGCACCGCTGTTGCTTGCATAAGCATTTTGGGTACCTATTACAACTTTTCCATCATGAGCATTTAGTGAAGTTGGAGATGGAAAGACCAAAACTTCCTGAGTGAGGCCTTTTTTCATCAAACATGACTCTAAGCTCACAAGATAATCTAGTGTCTGTGCTCTAGTTAGGTTTGTTTTGAGGTTTGCTGCAATTATCATACTAGACCTCTTTACTAACTATTAAAGGTTCAACCCCTGGGAGTATTTTTCCTTCTAAAAGTTCTAGTGATGCGCCGCCGCCAGTAGAGATAAAACTCATCTCATCATCTACTCCAACTCTTTGAACAAGGTCAGCAGTATCTCCACCACCAACTACAGTTGTAGCATAACTATCTGCTACAAAATGAGCAATTTTACTAGAACCTCTTGCAAATTTTTCCATCTCATAAACGCCCATTGGACCATTCCAAAGAACTGTTTGCACATCAGCTAGACCCTCACGATAAAGTCTAACAGTAGCAGGTCCAATATCAAGTCCCATCCACGCATTTGGAATCTCTTGTGCAGTTACAATCTTACTAAGGGCATCTTCTGAAAATTTATCAGCTGCTATAACATCTACTGGTAAGTAAAACTTAACGCCAAGTTTTTTCGCTTCTTCCATAATAAGACCAGCTTCTTCTAGTAAATCATCTTCTACTAAAGATGCTCCTATGTTATAACCCATCTTTTTTAAGAACGTAAAAGCCATACCGCCGCCGATAAACATTTTATCTACCTTTGGAAGTAGATTCATAAGCGCTTCTAGCTTTCCAGAAACCTTAGAGCCTCCAATTATTGCAGCAAAAGGTCGCACAGGATTGTTTATAAGTTTTGAGAAAAATGCTATCTCTTTTTGTAGTAAAAATCCTGCGGCTTTATGCTCAGCATCAAAAAAATGCGTTATACCCTCAACTGAAGAGTGAGCTCTATGACTAACTCCAAAAGCATCATTTATATAAAACTCTGCCATTGATGCAAGTTTTTTTGAAAACTCTTCATCATTTTTAGTCTCACCAGCTTCAAAGCGAAGGTTTTCAATAAGTAATACCTGGGAGCCTTTAAGAGATTTTGCTTTAGCTATAGCGTCAGGCCCTATTACATCTTTAGCTATTATTACATCCCTTTTTAAAAGATGCTGGATTCTTCTTGCCACTGGGACTAAAGAGTATTTTTCATCTATCGTGCCCTTTGGACGACCAAAATGAGATGCTAAAATAACTGCACACTCTTGGTCAAGACAGTAGTTTATAGTAGATAGCGCTGAGCGGATTCTTCTATCATCAGATATATTTCCATACTCATCCATAGGTACATTAAAGTCACATCTTATAAAGACTTTTTTACCAGCTAAATCTAAGTTTTTCATGTTTAACAATTCCATAGAATTCCTTAATTCTTTTTACAATGCTATATTGTGAGCTTAATGATGAAGTAAGCTCGGCATTTTGTGTACTATTTAGATGAGATATGAAGAGCCATATCAAGTAGTCTCATGGAGTAACCCCACTCATTGTCGTACCATGCCATAACCTTTACCATATCGCCTGCTATTACTTGAGTCAAATCTTCTGCAACTATTGAACTATATGGACATCCAACAAAGTCTTGAGAAACTCTCATCTCTTTGTCAATTAATAAAAGGCCTTTTAGTTTAGTAGCAGCCATCTCATTAAATACAGCGTTGATTTCTTCTTTAGTAGTTTTTTTACTTACTAAAACATTTAAATCAACCATGGAAACATTTGGTGTTGGAACGCGGACACTTTGACCATGAAGTTTTCCAACAAGCTGAGGAAGAACTAATCCGATAGCCTTTGCAGCACCAGTTGTAGTAGGTATCATGTTGATAGCCCCTGCTCTTGCACGGCGCTTATCTTTTGAATGTTTCACATCTAGGATATTTTGATCATTTGTATATGAGTGAATAGTTGTCATAAGGCCTTTTTCAATTCCAAAAGCATCATCTAAAGTCTTCGCTATTGGGCCTAAACAGTTTGTAGTACAAGATGCATTTGAGACTATTTTTTGTCCATCATATAGATGCTCATTTACACCCATCACAAAAGTAGCAGTCTCTTTATCTTTAGAAGGAGCAGAAAAAAGAACTTTCTCAACACCATTATCTATGTGGATTTGCGCACTCTCTTGAGTTAAGAAAACACCAGTACACTCTAAAACCATGTCCGCACCACAATCAGCAAAGGCAAGTTTTTTAGGATCGCGATTGCTAAATACTCTAACATTTTTGCCATCTATACTGATGTTATTTTCATCAACTTGAACTACTTCACTTTTAAATGTTCCGTGAACTGAATCATTTTTGAGTAGATAAAGCATCATATCTATTGTAGCCATATCATTTATTGCAACAATTTCTACATCACTTCTACTAGCTGCTATGCGAGCTACACACCGACCAATTCTACCAAATCCATTTATTGCTATCTTTAGTGCCATTATATTTCCTAAAATTAAAAAAATTGAATTATTTTACCCAAAATTAGCTATAATTCGCTTTAAATTTGGACAAGTCTATGGAAACTATTGCACTTTTTGGCGGCTCTTTTGATCCGCCTCATATCGCTCACGAAGCTCTGATCAAAGCTCTTTTAGAGATAAAAGAGATTGATAAAGTTATAGTGATGCCTACATATCTAAATCCTTTTAAATCAAGATCTTTTGCGCCATCAGAGTTAAGACTAAAATGGTTAAGGGAGATTTTTAGCGATATTAAAGAGGTAGAAGTTAGTGATTATGAAGTTAGGCAAAATAGAAAAGTTCCAAGTATAGATAGTGTAAAGCATCTTCTAAAGAAGTTTAAGAAGATATATTTAGTCATAGGTGCGGATAATCTCTCCTCACTAAGTAAATGGACGAGTTTTGATGAACTAAATAATTTAGTAACATTCATAGTAGCATCAAGAGATAAAGTAGATATACCAGATGGTTATATAAGGCTTAACATTGACATAGATATCTCTTCAACTATGTTAAGAGAAGATTTAGACATAACAAAACTGCCATCAAAATGTGCAGATGAAATAATAAAATTTTACCAAGGAAACAAATGCAATCAAGAATAGAAAAAATAGTTAGCTCACTAGATAAGAACAAGGCAGAGTCTATAGAGGTTTTTGACCTAAGAGATAAAAACTACTTTGTAGAGTATGCCATTATAGCTTCATCATTAGGTGCAAAACACACAACTGCTCTTTTAAACCACATAAAAACAGAACTAAAGCCAACTGAGACTTTTGTACATGTTGATGAGAGTGATGACTGGGTAGTTATAGATCTTAGTGATATACTAATCCACATCATGACACCAGAATACAGAGTCAAGTATGATATGGAGAGTTTTTTAACTTCACTCTCTGATGGTAAAGAGGGAACAACTCTATAAAACAGTAAGTAAAAGGAATTTATTCCTTTTATCTCACTTCATCTATTTTTTGCTATTTTGTTTCTTTAATCTCTTCATTTAAATTTTGCAAAATATCTCTATAATCATAAATAGAATCAACATACCTAACAGGCTCACTTCCTCTAGCATAGCCATGCTTTAGAGTTTTATAGTACTTTTTTTGAGATAAAAGCGGTAAAACCTTTTTCAAATCACTCCAGATATTTTTGTTAAGCCCCATCTTAACAGCAAGACTTTGTGCATCAACTATATGCCCCATACCAATATTATAAGCAGCTAATGCAAACTTTAATCGGTTTTCTCCTTCTACCTCTTCAGGAACATTTTTTAGCATTTGGTTTAGATGCCTAGTTCCGCCTTTGATGCTCTCTTTAGGGTCAAGACGATTTTTTACACCTAAGAGCTTTGCAGTTTTTAGCGTTAGCATCATCAAACCACGAACTCCTGTAAAACTCTTGGCTTTTGGATTCCAATGTGACTCTTGGTAAGATTGTGCAGCTAAGAGAGTCCATGGAATACCATACATCTCTGCAAATTCTACAAAATATTTTTTATAAATTGGAAGTCTAGATTTTACCCTCTTATAAAACATCGTATTATCATAGTAGTCAAAGAAAAGCACATAACTGTAGTAGTGGTCTTTTAGTTGAGCTAATTTACCACTTTGGTTAAAATTGTTAAGCCATGAGTACATATCTGCTTCAAGTTTTTTAGAATTTTTGGCAAGAACCCATGCTAGCTGTTCTCTTTCACTTATGATAAACGCTGATTCAATTTGCGGCATATATCTTTGATTGAGCGCATATATATTTGAATCCGCCACAGTACAATCTATCTCATGAGATGCAACTTGTTCTAATAGCTCTTCAGTAGATAGTTCTGCATCAAAGCTTGCATTTATATCAAAGCCATCTTTTTGAAGTGAACGCAAAGTCTCACTATAGCTTGTCTCTTCTCCAACTTTTATACGAAGTCCTGCTAAGTCTTCTATATTTCGTGGAAAGCTTCCACTAATAAGCATGCCACGGTTACATATAACTTGTTCTTGCACTTCAAAGTACGATGGCCCAAAGTTAAACTTTTTTTCTCTCTCTTTTGTTTTGGCTAGTGATGCTGAAGTTATATGAACATGAGGTAGCTTTGAGAGCCTAATGGCATCTTTGATGGTGTTTGCTGTTATAATATTTAACTCTACACCCAAATGTGCAGCATATGCGCTGAGTAACTCATACTCAAAGCCTTGCGGACCTTCAACACCTATATAATAGGTTGATGGTGCATTTAATAAAACAACGTTTAGCTTTTTAGTTTTTTTTATTTCATCTAAAACAGAAGGCATCTCTATCCTATTTCCCGGCTCATAAGCAGAGTGACTCAGCCAACCAAACATAAAAAAACTCGTAGCAAAAAGGACAATTATTAAGGCTATTATATTTTTATCAAATTTACTCATTCCAATAGTCTACATTCAAAAACTTATGCGAATATAAAGCGGTTAACGCCATCTTCATATTCGTGCGCTAAAACTCTATCGTGAACCTTGAGTATTGAGTCAACCAGATAGAGGCCTAAACCAAAACTATTTTTAGATGGATTATCTTTTGTAAATGGCTCTATGTAGTATTGCAGTGGATGTGCGATACAATTTCCTTTACTCTCAAAACATAATTCACCATTTTTCATAACTATGATTACATGAGAATCGCTAGAGTATTTGATACCATTATCTATCATGTTTTTTATAGCAGTTGTGTAGAGCCTGTAATTTGCTCGCAACTTCACACTAGCATCCACATCTATGCTTACACACTCTCTATCGACCATTGCCATGTCTATCGCACCATCAATAATATCTACAAGTCTATACTCTTTAAAGTTACTCTTATCGCTGATGCTAGTCACTTCTTCAATGAGTGCAAATTCTTCCACTAAGGACTCTAATCTTCCAAAAATAGAGCTAAATCTATCTATCTCTTTTTGAGTCTTTAACATCTGAGTAGCTATCGTTCCTTTTGCAATGGGCGTTTTTAACTCATGCATGAGATTTCTTAAAAAAAGAGTTCTAGCTTCAAGGAGTGTGTTTATTTTCTCTCTTGCGAACTCTAACTCATTTGAAACAAGTGCTATCTCATCCCTTCCCGAGGTTTTAAAAGAGATATTCATATCTCCATCTCCAAAAAGTGCTATTTTTCTTCTAAGTCTTATAAGCGGTCTTAATCTTTGAAGTATCAACATAAAAGATATAGAAATAATTAAGATGATAGTTAGATAAGAGTAAGCAATAGAGTAGTAAGTAAATGGCTTTAACTCTTCATCTTCAATAAGCACACTGCCCAAAGGCGATTCTATATAGAAGTGTATTCTTTTTGCATATTCAAGCATCGAAATTCTGAAGTCACGGGTTATTTTTTGAGTATAGAGTCCTTGATTGTTAAGCATGATGGATTCATCTACTCTTGTAAAGTTTCTCTGTTTTAGGATATTAGCATGTTTTATAATTCTTTTTTTATCTTTTTCATCTTTTTCTAAAACAAACTTATAGACTGCCAAGTTTGCTTCGAACATGATTTGTGAAGTGTTTTTTTGAAGATGCTCACGATAGATTTGATTTATGGTTTCGTGTTTTGTAAAAATTTGTTCTATATATTGGTTTTTATTGAGCTTATAAAACTCCCAAAAAACTGCACTAACACTAAAAAGTGTTACAGTTAATGCAAAGAGTACGGTTAGTAAAACGGCGTGTTTACGCAATATTGTCTCCTTAGTAAAGAAAATAATTTCTTTACTAATTCCTCTCACTGAAGCTTTGCTTCGAGCCAAGAGAAAAAATTATCATTATATTATTTTAGTAGTTTATATCCAACGCCACGAACTGACTCTATAAGAGTTTTGTCCCCTAGTTTGTTTCTAATTCTGCCGACCATTACATCTATGCTTTTGTTTGATGAGTCTTCATTTATTGCATTTACATTGTGGATAAAATCTTCTCTTGAGACTACAAGCCCTTGTTTTGCTATCATATATGCAAGGATGCCAAACTCTGCGTTTGTAAGGTCTATATTTCTACCCTTATAAGTTATCATCATAGAAGACAAATCGCATCTAAAATCACTCTTTGATTCTTCTTTTGCTTCTGATTTTGCAGCATATCTTCTTAAAACTGAGTGGATTCTAGCTTCAAGTTCTCTTGGGTCATAAGGCTTTGGCAAGTAGTCATCAGCGCCGAGTTCTAAGGCTTTTACCTTATCTGTCACATCACTTCTAGCTGAGGAGATAATTATAGGGATATCTTGTCTCTCACGAATCGCCTCACAAACCTCAAGCCCATCCATACCAGGAAGAGTAAGATCTAGTATAACTAAGTCAAACTTCTCTAACTTTAGTATACTCACTGCTTTAAATGGATCATCTTCTGTTATAACCTCAAACTCAAATTGCTCAAGGTATTCAGTTAAAATCTCCGCCAATTCTAAGTCATCTTCAATCATCAATATTTTTTTCATGGTGAAATTTTATCCTTTTAAAACTAATGAATAATTACGAAAACAGTAAAGCGATATTATACGCTACAAATGCTAGTGAATAAGCCGCTATTGAAGTAAAAGTAAAGAGGTAAAAAAAGTACTTTATTCCTCCAGCTTCACGAGTAAAGACTATAGAAGCTGCTAAACATGGAAGATAAATCATGATAACAACTATAAAAGCAACAGCTGATGCAAAAGATATGTTTTTACTTATAGCATCTACTAGTGAGCTACTCTCTTCATCCACCTCATCTCCTAGAGCGTAGAGAACTCCAAGAGTCGATACTACTACTTCTTTGGCTGCAAGACCTGTTTGAAGAGCCACGCTCATTCTCCAGTCAAAACCAAGTGGCTCAAACATTGGCTCGGAAAACTTTCCAATACTCCCCAAATAACTCTGCTCTAAGTGTAAAACTGCAAGCTCATTTTTTAGCTCATTTTTTTTCTCTTGTGTAGATGCTAACTCTATCTTAGTTTCAAACTCCTCTTTTAACTCTAAATTGTGCGGATAGTTACTTAAAAACCAGATAAGCATAGATGCAGCTGCTATAAATGTACCTGCTTTTTTAAGATACATCATAGTTTTTGTTGCTACTGTGTGCCAAATAAGCTTTACTGATGGAAGCCTATACTTTGGCATCTCCATAACAAAAGGCTCATCAGCTCCCTTAAATGCAGTTAGTTTTAAAATCTTTGCAGCGATAAGCCCAAGAAATGCACCACCTATGTAGATGGCAAACAAAACATTTCCAGCCATCTCAGCTGAGAAAAAAGCACCTGCAAAAAGTACATAAACAGGAAGCTTAGCCCCACAACTCATAAATCCTATGATAAAAAGAGTCAAAAGTCTATCTCTATCATTTTTGAGTATCCTTGCACTCATATAAGCAGGGATAGAACATCCAAAACCAGTTACAAGAGGGATAAAAGATTGCCCATGAAGTCCAAACTTATGAAAAAATCCATCAAGTAAAAAAGCGACTCTTGACATATAACCAGTGCTCTCTAAGAGTGCTATCCCGATAAAAAGTATGATAATATTTGGAACAAATAAAACAACAGCTCCAACACCTGCAATCACACCATCTACTATAAGCGAACGAATATCTTCATTGGCAATAGTCGCTCCTACTGTGTCACCCAACCAGCCAAAGAAAGCCTCCATCCAGTCCATTGGGATAGAACCTATTTCAAATGTAAGTTGGAAAAGCCCCCACATAAGAAAGAGAAATATTGGTATGCCAAAGAATGGGTGAATCAAGATATCATCTATCTGTCTTGTGATGGTTTTTTGCTCTTGAGTCTGGGTTTGCTTTACAACTTCTGTGATGATACCTTTGTTAAAAGCAGCGTACTCCTCGGCAAAAGCCTCTTTTATATCATCGCTATCGTGATGCAACTCTATATGTTTTGTAGCATCTATAAGGATCGGTTGAAGTTCTGTCCAGATTGGATCATCATGAAGTCTTGCATAGGTTTTTTTGTTGCCTTTTAACAAGTTTATAGCTATATTTCTATACGAGTTTGATGCTTGATGTTTGTGCTTTTGCAAGTACCCAACTATCTTTGCAATCTCCTCTTCTACAGGCTCGCTAAAGATAAGTTTTGACTCTTGCCTTTCTTGTGCGCTAACTTCTACAATAGCATCTAAAAGATTTTCTATACCCTCTTTTGTAACTGCTGAAGTCTTTATACATGGGATGCCAAGAAGCTCTGACATATAGGGTGCATCTATCTCGATGCCCTCTTTTTTGGCCTCATCACTCATATTTAGAGCTATAACTATGCCTTTATTCATACTCATAAGTTCAGAAGTGAGTTGTAAGTTTTTCTCTAAATTTGTAGAGTCCACTACATTTATAATAAGGTCATACCCACCTCCACTAAGGTAGTTATGAGTAACTCTCTCTTCTATAGAGTAATCTGTAAATGCGTAAGTTCCAGGCAGATCAACCACTGTAAAGTGATAGCCTTTATAATCAAACAAAACCTCAGTTTTATCTACTGTAACACCTGAGAAGTTTCCTACATGAAGGTGCGCATTTGAAACTGAGTTGATAAGCATACTCTTACCAACATTTGGCTGACCAACAAGTGCTACTTTTATATGTTTAGCTATGACAGGACAAGCTTTTTCTTCTGCTTGATTCATATTGATTCCACCTCTATAAGTTTAGCTTCTCTAGCTCTTAGAGCTATGCTCATTTTGCCAACTCTTACCTCTATAGTAGATTTTGCTGGTGCATACTCCATTACTTCTAAAACAGCCTCTTTCATAATGCCAAAAGAGATTAGCCTCTGCTTTAAGTCCTTTTGTGCATGAAGTTTTACGACTCTTACTTTTTGGTTTTTTTCGCAATCATTTAATGTTTTCATCTATATTCTTGTTTTTAATTTTCCACTCCCACAAGGATAGTCTTTTTTAATTTAAAAGCATCTTAGTAATGATAAATGTTATCAATTATATCTTCATTGATTTAAAGCTTTTTAAGAGATATAATTACGCAAAATTTAGCTCAAGGCTTTTTATGAAATTTCTCTACAACCCTAACTCTCACTTCAACCTTGCAAACCTCTTTACCTTTGTAAACATCACAGCAGGACTTCTTGCCACTTACTTTATCACTCAAAACAACTTTGTTTTAGCCATCATCTTAGCGTGGATTGGCGGTGCTTTTGATATCTTTGATGGCAAGATTGCAAGAAAGTTTAAGCTCTCAAATGAGTTTGGAGTCCAACTTGATAGTTTTGCAGACTTTTTAACCTTTGTACTTGTTCCTGTTTTTTTAATCTTTCAAGCTGTATATGCAACTTCGCTCTCCAATCTCTCTCTTATAATCGCATCACTTGTAAGCATCTACTATGTGATAAGCGGACTCAGACGTCTTGTGCATTTTAACTTGCATACAGATGCAGGCGAGGTAAGCAAGTATTTTACAGGCGTACCAACTCCACTAGGCGCGATTTTGTTATGGTTAGCATATCTAACTCACGCTTATGATATTCTACCAGCTATGGTTGTGGTAGTTTTGATGGTGATTGTAGGGTGGAGCATGAACTCTACTATAAAAGTTAGACATCCGTAAAAATTGGCAAGTTTTTCAGAGCCCCGAAACATCGTGGAGAATGCCATTGGTCAGCATTCCTAAAGTCCGCGGTTTTGTTGTTTATGAAATTTTAAGAGCTAGATACTCTTTTTGTCACTTTGGATTTTAGCTTTTTTGACCGAATGGAGTCGTTAAGAAAATGCAACTGTTTGAGCGAAGCGAGTTTTGCATTTTTAGACGCAATGACCGAAAAAAAGCGTTAAAAAATCCAACTCGTGACATGCTTTTTGCTTACTTTTTTAAAAAAGTAAGATGAAAAACTTATGTAGAGGCTAAAGCTAATTTAAAAGTAGAGTATTTTAATAGTAGCCAGAGGGGTAACTAATCCCTCTGTTTTGACTAATGGAGAGAGGGTAAAAACACCATCAACATTAAAAAGACTACTATTATTTTACTGTACAAAATAGCATCCTCTATATTGGAATCCTAATCCCACACCAACACCCACTTGCTAAAAAAAAAGCAAAAAAAAAGGCTAGGGCTAAAAAACCCTAACCTTAATTTCCCAATGTAAAGCTTGTTAGTTAGTCAAGTCTTTAGAGGAACTATTTTGTACATCGAAAGAAGTATAGCAAATTAAGAAAAATTAGTCAAAACTTATTTAGAGTTTAAGGCATACCTACCAGATCCGAGAAAAAACACACTTAGAGATAAAACAAGATATAAAAATGGAAGCTCCATAGCAGGTGCTCCGTGTTTTGTTAGGGCTAAAAAAGCTCCACCATAAGCTAGAAATATAGCAAAAATCATTGTAAAAGCCACCCCAACAGATGCGACTCTAGCATAAAGTCCTAAGATGATAAATATAGGCAGTATAACTTCACCAACATAGACTCCATAAGCTAAAAACTCAGGAAGTCCAGCCTTTGTGACTAAGTGTTTTACTCCGCCGATGCCATTTCTTATCTTATCTACTCCATGAAAGAGCATCATGATGCCAAGACTTAACCTGATGATGAGTTTTGCTACATCTATATTTTGAAACATTTTATTCCTTTATATCACTTTTTCTAAATCTACAAGTTCCAACACTTATAACCCTACCATTTTTTATAGCTTCTTTTACATATAAAAGCGTACCTTGTGGGTCAGCATCTCCTACTTCTTCTTCTATGATGCGAAGCAAGTCCTTCTCATTTGTGGTCGTCCATGTTTTTTCATAGTTATATTGTGTTTGTATATTCATAAAGAGTATAATAGCCAAAAATCTATTTATTGCTAAAGGTAATTTGTGAAAAATATGTTAAAAAACTTCACTATTTTGTATGTAGAAGATGATGAAATGACAAGGGCTGGCGCGGTAGAATACCTTAGTAGAGTTGCAAAAGAAGTTTTAGAAGCAAAAGATGGCAAAGATGCTATTAAAGTTTGGAAGAGTCATAATCCTGATATCATCATCTCAGACATAAATATGCCTCGATTAAATGGCATAGATATGGCAAGCTATATAAGATCGCATGACAAAAATGTCCAAATCATAATAGCAACTGCGCACTCAGATACACAATACTTACTAAAAGCCGTAGAACTTCAACTTGTAAAGTACATCATAAAGCCTATAACAAAAGAAAAACTCATTGAAGCGCTAGAGAGGTCCATAGAACTCATAAAAGATAAAAGCAAGTTTAGCCTAGCACTTTCAGAGGATACAAAATATAACGCTTATGAAAAAGTGATCTATGAGGATGATAAAGAGATAAAGCTAACCAAAAATGAGACTCTATTTTTGGACCTATTAGCGCACCATCACACAAGAGTTGTAAAGTACGAAGAGATAGAGAGTGCTATCTGGCCATATGATGGAATGAGCCAAGATGCCATCCGTTCTTTAGTACGAGGACTAAGAAAGAAAGTGCCACAAAACTCCATTGAGAATGTCTCAGGAAGCGGCTACAAACTCCACATCTATAACAAATAAATCAAGTACTCCTTTAAAAGCTCTTTTACTAGTTCCAATGCGTTGGAACTAGTATATACTCTTGAGTATTGTGCATATATAGACTCCCACGCGGAGCCAGAGAGCCTCGCCCTGTGTGGCTTAAAAACTAGAACCCAAAGGCTTTATACTTTTTTCGCTACAAACTTATGATACAAAATCGGTAAAAGCACTAGTGTTAAAAAAGTTGATGAGACTAGACCGTTTATGATAACAATCGCTAGTGGTTTTTGTATCTCTGAACCTGGTCCTGTTGCAAAGAGCATTGGGATAAGCGCTAGTGCTGCTATGGATGCTGTCATCAAAACTGGTCTAAGTCTTCTTAGTGAGCCTTCTACAACTAACTCTTTAGAATCCTCGATACTCCCTCTTAGTTTGTTAAAGTGCTCCAGCATCACCACGCCATTTAAGACCGCAATTCCCATCAGTGCGATAAAGCCAACACTAGCTGGCACACTCATATACTCGCCTGTATAGTAAAGTCCAAAGACTCCACCGATAAGAGCAAAAGGTATATTTAAAAGGATTAAAAATGCTTGCAGAGATGACTTAAACGTCAAAATAAGTAAGATAAAAACCATAACTATACTAAGTGGCACTATGATAGAGAGTCGCTTTGATGCTCTTTGTTGGTTTTGATACTCTCCTGCGTACTCTATAAAATAACCCTGTGGAAGTTCAAGTTTCTCATCTATTAAAGAGCTAAGCTCATCTACAAAACCTACCAAATCCCGCCCTACTACATTGGTTTGTACAAGAGACTTTCTCATAGAGTTCTCATGGTCAATCTGTACCGGACCTTGTGTCATTTTAAACTCTACAAGTTCGTTTATCTCAACGCTTTCTCCACTAGGCAGCACATATTGCAAGTTTTTGTTTTTGCTCATTGTAGTTTGAAGAGCCTCATCCCCCTTTATCATAAGAGGAATGCGCCTTAAATCTTCTTGGATTATTCCCACTTCAATCCCATCAACACTAGCCTTTAAGTAGTTTGAGAGTTCATCTTTACTTACACCATGTCTTGCCATCGCCTCTTCTTTAAACTCTATCTCCCAGTAAGCAACTCCCTCATTAGCCTTTTTGTAAACATCACTACTACCTTTGATGGACTCTGTAATTGTGGCTACTTCTTTAGCTATCTCTTCAAGTTTCTCTGTGTCTCCTCCATAGATATTTACAACTATATCCCCACGTGAACCACTTAGCATCTCAGATACTCGCATAGCTATGGGCTGTGCAAAACTATACTCAATACCCACAAATTCATCTAAAACTCCTCGAAACTCATCGAGC
>CAYWVG010000028.1:0-16468 GCA_964461645.1 uncultured Sulfurimonas sp.
CTTGATTTATTTTAACAGCACCTTGCTTAATATCTCTTCTAGCTTGAGAAGTAGAGTCTTCAAGCCTGCAATCAACTAAGGCTTTTGCTATCCAGATCTCACCCTCGGTGCTAAATTCCTCTATCTCAGTAGGGATTTGGCTCTGTGCATGAACTTTTTGGAACTCTTCTTTTGCCGCTTTTGCTAACTCAGAAGTATGGTATCTAGTAGTTATCTCTAGTGCTAGCTCCTCTTTAACACTCTTTGGATGAAGCGAACCATCGTTTACACCAGCTTTTAGAGTTTCTATTTCATCAAGAGTTTTTGTACTTAGTAGCTCGTAAAATCTCCACATTAGTTCATCAGAGATGCTAAGGATTTTGCCATACATATCGTTAGGCTCATCAGTCACTCCAATATAGTTATTAAGAGATTTACTCATCTTCTGTACGCCATCAAGACCTTCAAGTATTGGCATCATTAGTACAGATTGTTGCTTTTTAACATCATAAACTTTTTGAAGTTGTCTTCCCATCAGAAGGTTAAACTTCTGATCAGTTCCACCTACTTCTATATCGCTTTTTAGATGCACACTGTCATATCCTTGAAGAAGTGGATATAAAAATTCACTAACTGCTATTGGTGTATTTCCTGCATATCTTTTTGAAAAGTCATCACGCTCAAGCATTCTAGCTACTGTTAGAGTAGATGCAAGCTCTATCATACCAACAGTTCCTAGAGAGTTCAACCAACTTGAGTTATATACTATATCTGTTTTACTCTCATCTAAAATCTTAAAAGCTTGTGTAGTATAACTTGTTATATTTTTTTCTATATCTTCTTTACTTAAAATCCTACGAGTTACACTTTTTCCACTAGGATCTCCAATAGCCGCAGTAAAGTCACCTATAAGAAACTGTACTCTAGCTCCATACTTTTGAAATGTTGCCATCTTTTGAAGTAAAACTGTGTGACCAAGGTGCAAATCAGGTGCAGTAGGATCAAAACCAGCCTTTAGGGTGAAAACTTTTCCATCATCAAAATAATCTTTTAATAACTTCTCAATTCTCTCAATATCGATTATTTCAGCGCAACCTCTTTGTATCTCTCTTAGGGCCTCTTGTAACATCTATCTCTCTTCCTATATTATTAGTTTTATCTATATGCATCATCTGTTCGAATCAGATGAATGACCTTTATTTTTTGCTCCATTCTAGCACGAAGTGAGTTAATATCAGCTTCTTTTGACTCAAAACCAAGCTCACAATATCTCGAAGATTCACTCTTGTTTTTTCCTAATTCTATGGAGTTTATATCTATATTTAACTTTACTAAAAAGTTTAAAAATTCAGCTAATGTTCCTTTTCCACTATGCAGAGAAACTATCATATTGTAGTTATAAACATTTTGTCTCTCCCATCTAACAAAGAGCATATTCTCATTCGCTTCTAGTTTTTTGATAGCAGTCTTACACATCTTATGATGCACATAAGCTTTTGATTTTTCTAAAAAAGCAACTATCTCATCACCAGATTTTGGGTGACAACAATAATCAAAAACAACATCACTAATGTGTGAGTTACTAAATATCTCAACACCTTTTATATTGTAGGACTTTAGTTTAAATCTATGGCGAGTTAAAAATCTTTTAAACCTTGAATTTTTACTAATTTCTAGGGTATATCTATGCATAACTTCACGAAGTAGCTCTATATCTGATGGAATATTCGCTCTTCTATCAAAATTGTTTCTATCAAACCACTCTTCAACTCTAGAGTTGTTTAGTTTCATCGCAGTAGCTACAATATTTACGCTTGATTTTACGTTTATATCTCTAAGTCTTGCGTTACAGTTTAGTCGCATATTTGTCTTTGCTTTAGATGTTTTTACCGCATCTATCCATGAGCATCTTGTTATGATTTCATCAGACATATTTATCTTGACTATATCACCATTTTGCAGTTCACTTAAAAGTGAAGCTTTTGCCTTGTTTACAAGTGCTGATTTTGCTTTGTTGCCAACTGCACTGTGAACTGTATATGCAAAGTCTAAAACTACTGCCCCACGAGGCAGAGTAAATGCTTCTCCGCGAGGAGAAAAAACTGCAATATCTTCAGAATACAGATCATTTTTTATTAGTGCGTAAAAGTCTTCAACTGACTCATTTTGGTAGCTTAAATTGTTTAGCCAGTCTAGTTTTATATTGTTTCCACCGCTCTTATATTTCCAATGAGCTGCAACTCCAAGCTCTGCAGTGTTGTGCATCTCATGAGTTCTGATTTGAACCTCGAAAATAGCAGTTTTATAAAAAACAGTAGTATGAATAGTCTGGTAACCATTGTCTTTTGCAACTGCTATATAGTCCTTAAACCTTGAAGATAGAGGTTGGAAATTCAGATGGATTAGTCCTAAAATCTTATAACATTGTACAGCATCAGTTGTTATGATTCTAATGGCTAAAAGGTCTAAAACTTCATCTATTGAGACGCCTTTTCTCTGCATCTTCAAGTAAATTGAGTAACGATGCTTAACACGAGAGAGTATTTCAAAGTCATCTTCGCAGATGCCATTTTTAAGTAAAATCTTATTTATCGACTCTTTAAACTCTTCTAGTTTCATCTCTATAGCGTGATAGTTCGTCTCAAGATAGTTATCGATATTGTGTTTTTCTTCTTGGAAAATATATGAAAAACTTAAATCTTCTAATATATTTTTTAAAAAAGAGATACCTAAACGATGTGCTATGGGAGCGTAAACCACAAGTGTTTCTTCTGCGATTCTTAGCTGCTTATGTTCTGGGAGTGCACCTAGAGTTAGCATATTGTGAAGTCTATCACAAAGTTTTACTACTAAAACTCTTACATCTTCAATGCTAGCAAGTAACATCTTTCTAAATGAGAGTGCTGAGACGATGAGTTTTTCATTTGAGCTAGATGGAACAAGCTCTATATCTCGGATAGTATCAATTTTAGTAAGACCCTCAACTAGGTGCGATACATCACTTCCAAACAACTCAGTGATAGTCTCAATGCCCACATCTGTATCTTCTACAACATCGTGTAAAAGTGCAGCTATTGCCATTGATTCATCATCTGTTATGGATGCTACTATTGTTGCTACTAAAATAGGATGGATTATATAAGGCTCGCCGCTCTTTCTAAACTGCTCTTTATGGGCCGCTTTAGAATACTCTAGAGCTTCTTGGAGCCTTTTGCTTGGAGCAATCTGGCTAAATAGATACTCTTGTGCTGAGTCAACATCATGTATATGTTTGACTTTTTCTATATCAACTTGACTCAGGCTCAAATCAACTATCTTACAATATCTTCAAAGCCTTTAATAACTATAAGACCTTGTGCCATCTCCATCAAAGCCAAATCTGCTGCTTTAATGCTCTTTGGATCGATATTTAACTTACTTTTAGCACCATTTAAAAGCTCATCGCTTCTTTTTGCAACTGCAATTGCCAACTGGTAACGATCAAGATTTTGATTGTCATCTAATATCTTTGCTGTTAATTCTTCTATTTTCATTTGAGCATTTCCTAATTTTATTTATAAAATGAAGGAGTCCTTCATTTACTCTGTCACGGTATCGGAAGTAATTCCGCTACCTACGCTAACGCTGAGTTTTGCTCAGCGCAAGGCTCTAGGCACTTGTGCCTCTTGGACTATCATTTTAAGCTTTTTCAACCGCGAACTTGTTCGGGGCTCTTTATAACACTATTGGACTATCGAACAGTTTTCTCTATTGCCGTTTAGTATATCCAATAAGTTTCCTTTTTTAGACATATCACAAACGATTATTGGCAATTTATTATCTTTTGCTAGTGCTATAGATGTGTCATCCATAACTTTTATATCATCTTTTAGAGCTTGCTCATACGTTAGTTCTGAAAGTTTTACAGCATCACTAAATTTTTCTGGGTCTTTATCATAAACTCCATCAACCTTAGTAGCTTTGATAATAACCTCAGCACCAATCTCTACAGCTCTAAGAGTCGCTGCTGTATCTGTTGTAAAAAACGGATTACCAGTTCCTGCTGCAAATATAACCACTCTGCCCTTTTCTAGGTGACGAACAGCGCGACGGTTTATATATGGCTCTGCAATTTGCTCCATTTTTATAGCTGTTTGCATTCTAACTTGAAGTCCTGCATGCTCACAAGCTTCTTGCATCGCTACGCCGTTTATAACAGTAGCTAACATTCCCATATAGTCGCCGCTAGTTCTTTTGATGATACCATCTTGAGCGGCTGTAACGCCACGGATGATATTTCCACCGCCAATTACGATACCAACTTCTATACCAGCATCTATCAAAGATTTTATCTCTTGAGCAATATACTTAAGTATCTTTGTATCGATCCCATGACCTGCTTCACCTGCAAGGGCTTCACCTGAAAACTTAACCAATACCCGTTTGTTAGCCATGCAATTCCTTTATATATAAATCCGCGAATTATATTTAAATTTGTCTTTGATATTGCTTTTATAAATCTCTGTTTTTTTACAACTCATCAGCATGACCAAGAAATATCTCTTGATTTTGGTTTTTTCTCATATCTTGTAGTATCTTTTTAGCTCTTGCTTTAGTTTGCGCATCAAAATAAATAAACATATTTCTTGAAAATATATAGTCAAATTTACCAAGGCTTCTAAATGAAGGATCAAAAATATTGATAAGTTTAAATTCAACTAAATCTTTGATGTTATCCCTTAAGATAAATTTATCGTCTTGTTTATAAAAATATCTATCAATTATTTCATCACTAAGATTTCTTACATTTCTCTGTTTATAGATGGCTTTTTTAGCTTTTTTTAGTGCATCAGAGTTTATATCTATGCCTAAAATCGTAAATTTATCTGCTCTTACTCCAGCTTCAAGAAGAGCTATAGCTATACTATAAGGTTCTTCTCCTGTTGATGATGGAGCGCACATGATATTTACTAAAGAGGAGTCTTTTTTTACAAGGCTAACTAGTTCTTCTATCTGCTTAAATTCTCTATAAAAAAATGTCTCATTAGTAGTTAAATAGTCGATAAGCTCTTGCTTTATATGTGCATCTTTATCTAAAAGACTTAGTAGTTTAGTAAAGGAGTTTATTTCTCTATGTTTGCAAAATGTCATAACTTTGTTGTTTAAGATATTCATCTGCTTATCAAAAGTAACACCTGTTTCATTTTTAAAATACTCAGCGATTGGAGTTGCATCGCTATAATCAATTGGTTCTTTTTCTTGTACCTCATCTAAACTTTTTTTTTCTTTTCTTCTAAAAAAACTAAACATTACGAACAAAACTCCTTTATAGTTTGTACTATCTCTTTTATATCTAAAACTCTTATATCTTTGATCTCTTTTCTAGCACGGCTAGGCATTCCATCTACTATAGCGCTCTTTGCTGATTCTGTTAAACATAAAGAACCATTTTCTTGTAAAGCTTTACAAGCTGCAACTCCATCAGCACCGATACCTGTTAGGATTACGCTTAAAAACTCTATCTCTTTTGTAAATGGTAAAAAAGAGTTAAAAACATAGTTAATCTCTGGGTTAAAGCTATTTATATTTGAATCTTTTTGATTAAAAACAATTCCATTAGAATCTCTGCTAACTCTAGTAGATCCTGAACAAACATAAATGTTTGAACTCTCCAAATAGGTTTTGTCATTTGCTATAAAAATACTATTTATTGGATTTTCATCTAGTCTTTTTGCAAAACTGTCCATAAAACCCACAACCATGTGTTGAGCTATAACAATACTTGTGTCATTTAGTTTTGGTAGCTCTTTTATGATTTTTTCTATTTGACCTGGTCCACCAGTTGAAGCGGCTATTAGGACTATTTTTTTGGGAACTTCATAACTCATTTTTGTTTTGATATCTTCATGTAGGGATGCCTTAGTAATGTTGTTGAAATGTGACTGTATTATAGCAAATATATAACTTTATAACGCTCTTAATAGTCCACATACTATAATGCTCAAAAATATATCAAGGAAATAATTTATGAAATTTAAGAAGTCTTTTTTTATCTCTCTTGTACTTTACACTTCTACCCTCTTCGCAGACAACTCTGCTGTTGCTTTTATGTATCATCGTTTTGGTGAGGCAAAATACCCATCTACTAATATTAAAATAGAGCAATTTAGGGAGCATTTAGAGTATCTAAAAGCAAACAACTACAATGTTTGGCATCTATCTAAAATTATCTCACATATAAAAGAAAAAAAAGAGATGCCACCAAAAACTGTAGCACTTACTATAGATGATGCATATATTAGTTTTTATGAAAATGGCTATCCTTTATTAAAAGAGTTTGGTTTTGCTTTTAGTCTGATGGTTAGTACAAATCCCATAGATGCAAAGTCCAAAAACTATATGTCATGGTCACAAATGAAAGAGATGCAAGAGTATAAAGCAGAATTTATCAACCACTCAATTATGCACAAATATCTTATACATAAAGATAAAAAAAGCATCACAGATGAAATCTTAAAAGCTCAAAAGAGACTTCAAGATGAGTTAGAAAGTTCGACCAATGAAAACCCACGCCTCTTTTCATACCCTTTTGGAGAATACGATGAGAGAGTTGAGGCTATCTTAGAGGAACATAATTTCTTTGGCATCACACAAACTTCAGGTGCTATTGGCTTTGATACTGATTTGAGAAAAATTCCTAGATTCCCTATGGCAGAGGCTTATGCATCTATGGATAGTTTTATCACTAAATTAAACACAATACCTATGCCTATAATCTCCGTTTTGCCTAAAAAAAATGTCATTAAGGAAAATAACCCCCCAAAGCTTACCATCACGCTATCGCAGAATATTGAAAATATAGCATGTTTTATATCAAGTGGTAAGAAGATAAATCATACTTGGATATCACAAACTCAGTTAGAAGTGATAGCAGATGAGAGTTTAAAAAAACCTAGAGATAAGTACACTTGCACAGCCAAAGCAAAAGACAACAAGTGGTACTGGTATAGTCATTTGTGGATAATTGAGTGATATTTGAAGATATAAATTCAAATAATCACTCTATGAGCTATGTCTTAATGATAAGCTCTAACTAAAACTCCCCTCTTTGCATCATGTGATATCAAATGGTAGTTAGCACTATAAACTTTTGCTTTTCTATTTGTATGGGCTTTTATAACCCAGTTAGCTTCAACTGCTCTATGTTTTGCAAGTCCAGATTGGCTTAACTTTTTCATCTTATCTATACTTTTTTGAGTTACACCGAGCTTATCATATATGAAGTCATTGTTTTGTAAATTTTTATATAAACTAAACTCTGAATCATCTACTAAAGAGATGATTTCAAAATAGCTAGCGTCTTTGTGTTTATCTATAAAAGAGATGATATTTTTTTTACATTTCCATGAAATAATATAGCTTCCCATCTCCATATCATAACAACTTGCAAACTCTTTAATAAGCTTTGCATCCTTTGGAATCTCTTCTAAAGCTTCAGCATTTTTTTCTGTAACAACTTCTGTCTGAAAATCTGGTTTTTCATTCTTATCCATAGCCACAAGTAGTTCATTTTGTTCTTGTACATTTTCAAGTCTCATCTCAAGAGATTTATACTCACTAAGACTCTTATATTCTTTTTGAACATCTAGTGGTAAATCTTCAAAATTTGCAATTTTTTTAACACTATCCTTTTCTTGAAAGCTTTGAGAATTTAGATCTGCATAAAAATATCCAAGAGCTCCAAGTGCAGCAATTAAAATAGTATATGCCACGTAGTGAAACACATTTACTTGTGATTGTTTAGGTTTTTCTTCATTTTTCATAATTTCTCCTAAAATTTTAGTCAAATGTATCATACAATACATCTCCAAAGAATTCAAATTGTGTTACAATTAAATTAATTTTTACAAGGAATTCTAATGAAATCTTCTTCGACAAACTCTACTGCTATTTCTAACAAAAGTTTAACTATTTCTGATGAACTTTATAGTAATATTTTAGAGCAAAAAATCATCACAGAGATTGTTGATGACGCACAACTACCATATATAAACATCTACTCAAAAGAGCAGATATATCTATCTTCTATACTTCCTATACTTCATGATTTTGGCTTTATAGTAATAGATGAAATAACTTTGGTTACAACAAAAGATAAAC
Source organism: uncultured Sulfurimonas sp. (assembly GCA_964461645.1). Taxonomy (GTDB): domain Bacteria; phylum Campylobacterota; class Campylobacteria; order Campylobacterales; family Sulfurimonadaceae; genus Sulfurimonas. Next base: position 8,119 of record CAYWVG010000028.1, read on the forward strand.
AAAAAATATATCTCAATAGATTTAACCTAAAACTAGACGATACTAAGAATCTAATAAGCTCAAAGTTAAATGTGCAGAGTGTTATTTCTGATTCTCTTCTTGGCAATACTCTACTAAGATGTAAGCTATACTCTTTAGTGTATTCTCAAAACCTCTCACTTAGAGAAGTTTTACTTCTTCGTGCGTTAATTGAATATATAAATCAATCAGTAATTTCTGTCAATCAAGAAGCTATGCTAAAAACCATAACGGCATATCCTTTGATATCTAAACTATTTGTTGATTATTTTCTTACAAAATTCAACCCTCTTCAAAGCAAAAGAGAAAAACTAATCTTAGAGCTAGAGCTAGAAATGGATTCACTTATAAAAGATGTTCCAAACATCAATGATGACAGAATTTTAAAGCTTACTTATGCTCTTATCCAAAACTTAACTCGTACAAACTACTTTTTTGATAAGGCTGAAATATCTTTTAAAATAGACACACAAACTTTTTCACAAAACCTAAAAGGAGTCCAACCAAAGATAGAGTCATTTGTATATCATCCTGAGTTTAGTGGTCTACACCTTAGAATGAGCAAAATTAGCCGTGGAGGTCTTAGATGGAGTGAGAGACATGAGGATTATCGTCAAGAGATAAAATCACTTATGCTCACTCAAGAGAGTAAAAACTCCATCATCATCCCAAATGGTGCAAAAGGTGGATTTGTTATAAATAAAGAAGCTTCTACTATCACAAACGAAGTTTTTGAGAAAATCTATAGAGCTTTTATAAACAACCTACTTGATTTGGTTGACAACAGAATTGATGGAGAGATTATCAGAGATGATAGGATTGTAGCTTATGATGGAGACGATTACTACTTTGTTGTAGCAGCTGACAAAGGTACTGCATCTATGAGTGACGTTGCAAATGAGATAGCACAAAGCCGTTCTTACTGGTTAGGTGATGCTTTTGCAAGTGGTGGAAGTAATGGTTTTGGTCACAAGGATTTAGGTATCACAGCTCAAGGTGCGCTTGTATCTTCTGAGAGATTTTTTATAGAAAGAGGTATCAACATTCAAGAGCAAAGTATCTCTATTGTTGGTATTGGAAGTATGAAAGGGGATGTTTTTGGCAATGGACTTCTCTATTCTAAAATGTTTAAACTCCTTGGTGCGATCTCTCATAATGAGATTTTTATAGACCCTGAACCAGATATAGAGGCTAGTTACATAGAAAGAACTAGACTATTCAAATCTAAAAACGCAAGCTGGGGTGCTTATAACAAAGAAGTTATATCTAAAGGTGGAGGCGTGTTTCTTCGCTCACAAAAAAGTATAGAGCTAAGCGAGGAGATAAAAAAACTCCTAGGCACTACTAAAAAAACCCTAAGTGGAGAAGAGTTAGCTAAAAAAGTGCTAATGATGAGAGTTGATATGCTCTTTAATGGTGGTGTTGGAACATATGTCAAGAGTTCTGATGAGTCAAACTTAGACCTTGGCGATAAACAAAATGAAGCGGTAAGACTTGATGCATCTGAGTTAAAAGCAAAAGTAGTTTGTGAGGGTGGAAACTTAGGTTTTACACAAAGAGCAAGGATTGAGTATGCAAAAGCTGGTGGAGAGTTAAACTTAGATGCTATAGATAACGCAGCTGGAGTAAATACATCTGACCATGAAGTAAACTTAAAGATACTACTAAACATCATCAAAGCTAAAGGACTAATTAGTGAAGAAGAAGCTAAGAAAACACTAAAAGGTTTGACTGAACAAGTGGTTAATCAAGTTGTGTGGAGCAACTACCGTCAATCACTAGCTATCTCAATAGATGCCATTCTTAGCTATCGCCATTTAGATGATTTTATCTCAAGCATCGAAGTTTTGGAGACAAATCTATCAAGCTTTAAAAGAGCGGATAACTTTATACCTAAAAACGAAAATATGTCTGAGATACTCTGTCCTGATGGCTCTATAGTTAGACCTATTATAAGTTCACTTATCTCTTATTCTAAGATATTTTTAACAAATACCTTGCTTGAATCAGACCTCATTGATGAAAACTTTGCAAATCAGTATCTCTTTAGATACTTTCCAAAGTCTTTTATTAGTGCATTTGAGAATGAGATACAAAACCACCCTCTTCGTCGTGAGATTACAGCTACTGTTATAGCTGATACTATAGTAAATATTCAAGGTACTACTTTTATAGCAGACTTTAATAAGTTAGGAGCAGAAGGCTTTTTACTAAAAATAAAAGCTTATCTCATTACAAACCAGCTTTTTAATGCTAATGACATAAGACATGAGATTTACAGAAACGACCTTAAGATGAGTGTAAAACTTCAGTATGAACTACTTAGTGATATAGAGAGAACTCTAGGATTTACAACAAGATGGATGTTAAAATATTTAAGTAAGCATAATGTAGATTTAAACCACATGCTTGACTATAAAGAAGAACTTTTTGAGGTTTTAGGCAATATGAGAGGCTCAAAAATTACAAAAATTCTAGATGACAACCAACAGTTTAACCTCTTCTTTAGTGCTATTGACTACTTAAAGTTCTCAGTCGCTGCAATTATGGTAAAAGAGAATTCTCTTCATACCTTTAAAGATGTTGCTGTAGTTTTTTACTATGTTGTAAATGAGTTTAAAATTCTAGAGATGATAAACTTGCTCAATGCAATGGAAGCAAGTTCACAAAATCAAAAGATTTTAAAAGAACAGATTGTCCAGTTTATTGAGTACATAGCAGTCCACTTTACTGGCAAAGCATTAGAGTTTCAAAGAGTTACAGAGACTCCACAAGAAGCTTTTAAAAACTACTTAGAAAATGAAAAAGAGTCATTTGATGAGATAAGAGATAGTATTAATCTCTTTATAGCAAAAGAGACAAAAAGTATCGAGGATATTAGCATCACCATAAATCAAACTATGACCTCAATTTTATAGCACTCTTTTTAGCGTGCTATAATTGCAAAGAAATTACAAATACTGCTTATATAGGAATGTTTTGAACTGGTTTAATTTTTTTGATACTAAAACTACAGAGCTACGCCACTCTTTTGGCAGAGGCATAAATGCTACACTCTCTCCTGATGAAGAAGAGTTTTTCAATCTCTCCTACGAATCATTTGAGAGACGAGAGATACTAGATGCTTATGAATATTTTTTCAAAACACTAGAAAACTTCTCAAATCATACTTCAACTAAAAATATTACAACTCTAAGAAATGATAACAAACTAGAGTTTGAAATATTTCAAGGAACTGCTAGAGTTACAGGACATGTAACAAAAGAAAGTCTTTATGCTCAGGTTATGATAATGAAAACCAAAGAAGCTACAGTCGCACTAAAACGCTATATTTTAGAGAGAAACTATCAACTAACTTATGCTAACTACTCTAGTGATGGTGAGTTCATAAAGCTAAAACTCTACCATGACAACATAACTGCATCTCCACAAAAGATATTTTTCCCACTTCGCGAAATTGCACTAAATGCTGACTTTGACAAAGAGTACTTAAAGAGTGAGTTTAAAGATATCAGACTTGAAGACACTTCGCATATATCCAAGCTAAATAGCGATGAGCTAAAGATTAAGTATGATTTTTTACATAAATGGATAGATGAGTTAGATGCGAAAATACTTACGCTTCCAACAAATGACAACGCTGGAATGCAGGCTTTTTTATATTTACATTTACTTTTTAAGATTGACTATCTTTTAGTTGTAAAGTGCGATGTTTACCAAAAAATGAGTAAAAAAATACGCATTTACTTTAGCGATGAAAATCTCTCAACTGAGTATAAAAATGAAAAGTTAAAAAAATATGTAGAGAAATTAAAAAACATGGATTACGAGGAATTTAGCAAAAAGTTTTATAGTGCAAAATATACTTTTAATCCTATGGAAAAAGTATCTCTTGAAGAGATTGCTAACTTTATAGATGAATCTCTTATGAAGATAAGATGGTATAAAAACAATCGTTATAATCAAATAATAAGAGTTATCTATAAATATATCCCATTTTACATCCTCTATAACTATGGATTAAATCCTATTGTAAAGAGTCTTCTTCACACTCTAGTGGAGATTCAAAATCCAAGTTTTTTCAAAGCATTGGGATACAATGTGCTTTATGACGCAGACAAAGAACTCTTTTCTAAAAAGGCCATCAGAGCCAGAATTTATGATACTATCACTCCGCATCAAGCTAGATATAAAGAGCTAAAACCTTTTGGAGATAAGCTTAACTTTTCCTCTTTAAATGAGTTTAGTAATAGCTTTTTACTGCAGCTAAAACATTTAAACTTTGAGGAGATTTAGATGATAACTCAAACACTGCTCGACACTTATATAGACAATATCATCCAAATCATGACGCCATATGGAGCTGGAAGTGGTTTTATCATTGGCAATTTAATTGTGACAAACGCTCATGTTGTAGGTGGACTCAAAGAGGTAGTAGTTAGCTCAAAAGACATAAAAAGGACTATTGCACAAGTTGTTTATGACGATAGCGATTATGACTTAGCTTTTATAAAAACTGCGTTTGATGAGCCAAAAAATCCTCTAAAACTCTCTTCTACTCTGGCTAAAAATGGTGATACAACCATAGCCATAGGTCATCCTTATGGTCTAAACTACACTGCTACAGAGGGCATAGTCTCAAAAGCTTCAAGGCTTTATGAAGATTTAGAATATATCCAAATAGATGCAGCCATCAACCCTGGAAACAGCGGCGGGCCACTACTAAATGTCAAAGGCGATGTGATAGGTGTAAACACTTTTATCATCCAAAACGCAAATAACCTAGGCTTTGCACTTCCTCACTTTTATGTAGAAGAAGCCATAGAAAACTTTAAAGAGATAGGCGAGATGAACATTATCAAATGTCCATCATGTAAAAATCTTATAAAAGAAAAAAACATCAAAAATGACTACTGCTTGGAGTGTGGTTCAAAACTTGAAGTTGCAAAGCTAAGACGAAGAGGTTATTCTCCATCAGGTGCTACAAAACTCTTAGAAGAGATACTCGCCTCACTTGATATCAATGTAACACTCTCAAGACGCTCTCAATCATCGTGGAGAGTTGACTTTGGTAGTGCACGTATAGAGATAAACTACTATGAAAATGGCATCATCATAGGCGACTCCAAACTTTGTAGGATTCCAAAAGAAGATATAGAAAACATCTATGATTATCTTCTTAGTGAGAATGAGAAACTAAACTATCTTCAGTTTTCCATCAATGAAAATAGCATCTATCTCTCTTACTTGATAGTTGATTCTTCACTTACGTTTGATGAGGGAAGAGTAGCCTTAGAGAGACTCTTTAGACTCTCAGATGAGTATGATGGGATTTTGATAGATAGATTTAAAGCCATAAAATTAAAAAGAGATGAGGAAGATAGATAATGAGCAAATTTTTAAAATTTAGTCTAAATTTAGAGAGTTTTATAGATGATTTAAGAGCCATCATAGATGAAAATAACCAAAGCGTTGATAAGCTACTAAAACTTGATAAAAAGAGTTACGCAACATTTGTTAAACCACTACAAGAAAATGAAGAAAAACTTGAGCTATTTTTCTCGCCACTCTCACATATAAATGCTGTAAACAACTCAGAAGAGTCGCAAAAAGTATATGCAGACTCTCTGCCTATCATCACAGAGTACTCTACAAAACTATCTCAAAACATAGAGATTTATAAGGCTTATAAAGAGATTTTAAAGCGTGATGCTAGCGCTTTGAACTTTGAGCAAAAAAGAGTACTAGATTTAAACATCTTGCACTACGAGTTAAGTGGTGCGCATCTTGATGAAACAAAAAAAGCAAGACTTCAAGAGATAAACCTAAAAAAGAGCCAACTAACAAATGATTTCTCTCAAAATCTCCTAGATGCAACCAATGCTTATGAGTATGTAAGCTCAGATGCAAAGGATGTTATTGGACTCCCAAAGAGCGACATTGAGAGTGCAAAGTTTGAAGAGGATGGAGTTACAAAGTATAAGTTTACACTTCAGATGCCATCATACATAGCCTACATGACTTATGGTACAAACCGCCAAATCAGAGAGGAGCTCTACAAAGCTTATGTAACAAGATCACCAGAAAATGCTGACATTATAGATGAACTTTTAGCCCTTAGAGATGAGATGAGTAAACTTTTAGGGTTTAGTAACTTTGCTGAGTATTCTCTTGCATCTAAGATGGCAAAAGATACCAAGAGCGTTATTGACTTTTTGCAAACTCTCATAGACAACTCAAAAGAGCAGGCAAAAGAAGAACTAATAGAGGTTCAAGCACTCTCTAAAGAGCCATTAGAGAGTTTTGATAGTGCTTATTTTAGTGAGATACTTAAAAAACAAAAGTACGAGATAGATGAAGAGGAGTATAGACCATACTTTGAGCAGCAAAGCGTAGTTGATGGAACTTTCGAGTTTTTAAACAAGCTCTTTGGCATCTCATTTGTAAGAGTAGATGAGAAGCTTTGGGATGAAAAAGCGAGCGCTTATGATATCTACTTAAGTGGCGAAGTAAAAGCTAGAATCTATCTTGACCTTGAAGCTAGAAAGAGCAAACGTGGCGGAGCATGGATGCATAACTTTGAGACTCACTCTAAAACTAAAGATGGCAAAACAAAGCTTGCATCTGCTTTTATAGTTTGTAACTTTACAGCATCTAGCAAGACTCAAAAATCACTTCTTCGTCATGATGATGTAGTAACTCTTTTTCATGAGATGGGTCACGCTATCCATCATCTGCTGAGTGAAGTTGGCGAGATTGAAGTGAGCGGTGTAAATGGAGTGGAGTGGGATGCAGTTGAGTTTCCATCACAGTTTTTAGAAAACTTCGCTTATGAGCCAAAGGTTTTAAAACTCTTTGCATCTCACTATGAGACAAAAGAGGTGTTGCCAGATGAGATGATAGAGAGACTTGTTCGTGCTAAAAACTTTATGTCAGCATCACAGATGCTTCGCCAGTTAGAGTTCTCTTTGTTTGACTTTAAGCTTCACTCTGAACTTTACAGTGGAGATAGAATTCAAACCCTGCTAGATGCCATAAGAGAAGATACAGCACTTATAAAACCGCCCTCATATAACAAGTTTCAAAATGGTTTTTCGCACATCTTTGCAGGTGGTTATGCGGCTGGATACTATAGTTACAAATGGGCAGAAGTTCTAAGTGCTGATCTCTTTTTTAGCGTGGTTGATGAGGGAATTTTTGACTCTAAGATAGCTAAAGCTTATCTTGATATTGTCCTAAAAGGTGGCGGAGCAAAGAGTATGGATGAGTATTTTAGAGCTTTAATGGGTAGAGAACCAGATGCACAGAGCTTGTTGAGATTAAATGGAATCATCTAGTGAGGCACCTCTTTTTACTCTTTGTACTCCTTGGTACACTTTTTGGAGATAGAGTTTTGAGCATAGCATCTTACAATGTTGAAAACCTTTTTGACTTAGAGCAAAAAGGTTATAAATACAAGGAATACAAGCCAAACACAAGCTCTAACTGGAACCAAAAAACATATAAGATAAAGCTACAAAATATTGCAAAGGTTATAAAAGATATAGATGCAGATATCATAGCACTCCAAGAAATCCACTCCTTTGAAGCCTTAAAAGATTTGCGTTTTACACTAAAGAGAGCTGGGCTTTATTATGAATTTTATAAGATTGCAGATAAGAAAAACACAGCTATAAATGTAGCCATTTTAAGTAAGTATCCCTTTGTCTATACCAAAGAAGTAGAGGTTACTAAAACTTACAAATATAGAAATATTTTAGAGGCAAAGTTTAAGATAGATGGCGTAGAGTTTTACCTCTTTGCAAACCATTGGAGTGCAAAGTCAAAACCTGAGAGTGCAAGAATTCTCTCAGCTAAGCTCTTAAGAGATAGAATCCAGCAGATTGGATATGATAAAAACATCATCTTAGTGGGTGATTTTAACTCTGATTATGAAGAGTATATAAAGTTTGAGCGCATAAAAAGGCTAAATGACACAAACGGAAAAACTGGCATAAATCATGTTCTGCGTTCTATAAAACAGACTCAAAAAGCACAAGATGCCAAATATGAAGAGAAAAACTTCTACAACCTTTGGTACGATGCTAAGCTAGATGATAGATATACTTACATCTACAGAGGCAAAAAAGAAGCACTTGATAACATTCTAATCTCTCAATCTTTATTAGACAAAAGAGAGATGTTCTACCTTGATGGAAGCATACAAAATCTAGAAAAAAACTACCTTTTTAAGAAAAAAAATATCTATAGATGGCAAGTCTCAAAAGCAAGAATCCCACGACACAAAGGCGAAGGCTATTCAGATCACCTACCAGTTATGGCAAAGTTTAAT
>CAYWVG010000029.1:0-16447 GCA_964461645.1 uncultured Sulfurimonas sp.
TCTACATTAAATGTTACGTATTCTTCATCTTCTGTTACATCAGCAGCTGTAATATTAACCGTTGTTACATCTTCTGGATCTGGGTTATTTACAGAAGTTTGATCATATATCGTAGTTATAACACTATCTTTACCAATAGTAAGTAGATCGTAACCACCACCTTGTGTTCCTACAATAGTAACACTATAATCTTCATCATCTTCTTTATAAGCATCATCAAAATTATCAACTTTAAATGAGACTGAAGTAGAGTTTGCTGGGATTGTTACAGTGATTGTCTTTTCTATTAAATCATTATTGTCTGTGTCTATGTGAGCTATTTTAATAGTAATTAGCAAGTCTGTGATAGGAGCGTTTGTCACAGTTAATGTATATATAGCGCTATTCCCCTCGCGAACAACAGTCATGCCATCTATGCTAAGTTCAGCATTATGTATGATTTTATTGCTTCCATCAGGTTCTCTTTGTGTGCCGTCTAAAGCAAATCTAGCATCACGAAGAGTAGATACTATATCAGTTTGAGCCCCATCTCTTTGCTCAAATACTCCCTCTCCAGCTTCACTGCTCTTTGGTCTCTCTTCACCCGCTGCAGTTTCATCTAGCATAGCCAAGTCTTCATGTTCTTCTTTAGCTTTTGCATCTTCTTGAGCATATAAACTCTCATCTAACGCTTTTTTGATGCTAAGTTCTGCCAATCCTTCTTCTTGGCTTAACTCATCTATAAGTGATATATCAAATAGTTGCTCTTGTGTTGAAGTTAGAACTATACTATTTCCACCTTGTACACCCAGCTCTATTTTTGCACTTGAGCTATTGCTCTTATCTCCAAAAACCAACATGTCTTTAGTGATAATATCGCCTTTTTTCAACTCTATTATATTTGAAGAGCCGTCTTTTGCAAAAAACTTACCTTCTATCTCTTTTACTGTTGCGATTACTACTGCCATTTTGTGTTCCTATTATGGATAAAATTTTATTGTAGTTAGTATAGGGGATATGTGGATTTATTACTATTGTCCATAGGGACACTATGGAGGTTTTACTTTAAAAGTAGAGCTAAAGCTAGTCTATCTTTTACTTGTAGTTTTGTGTAGATACTTTGCGCATGTGCTTTGATAGTCCTTGGAGTTATCTGCAACTTTTCTGCAATATCTTTATAAGTATCTCCTTCTTTTAAGAAGAGTGCTACTTCTTTTTCTCTTTGACTCAATTTTTCAAGCTCTATGATATTGTCTTTTTTTGTATTTTGAGGTATTTGCATTATTAGTTGAGATGTTAATTCTGGATGCAGCCAGATAAGTTTTTCTTTTATTGTCTGTATTGCTGAGTTTATAAAATGATCCCTCATAAGTGCATTTCCATATGCCTTTGCACCATATGAGAGGACTTGTTTTGCAGTTGCTATGTCTGGATTGCGATGCAAAACCATCACAAGGTTTGAGTTTTGACTCATCGCTTCTATAAGATTTTTCACATTTGGACCCATTGCCGAATGGTTGATAATGATGAGACTATCTTTTGAGTCTATTAGTTGCTCTAACTCATATACAACTAAAGACTCATCAACCAAAGATTTTTGCCAATAAGATATCAGGTTTATATCATCACTATAAAGTAAAATCTTCATATTATCGCTCCGTAAAGGTGTACTGTTTTGTTTTTAAAATTGGCTTGAGTATGTAGTCAAGCACACTTTTTTGACCTGTGATAATGTCAACGCTAACTGTCATACCTGGTATGATTTTTAGAGGCTTAACCTCATTTCCTAAATAATTTTTTGTCGTTTTTATCCTAACAGTATAAAAAACATTTTCTTTTTGATCTTTAATAGTATCCGCACTGATATGAACAACTTCCCCATCAAGCCCACCATAGATCGAAAAATCATAAGCAGAAAACTTTACAATCGCTTTTTGACCAAAATATATAAAAGCGATATCTGATGGTTTGATTTTAACTTCAACCAAAAGGGCCTGATCACTTGGAACAACTTCCATAATGTTCTCACCAGGTTTTATAACTCCACCTACAGTATGAACAAAAAGCTCTTGGACTATACCTTTCATAGGAGAGCGAACAACTGTTCTAGTTACTTGATCTTCAAGTGCTGTATAGTTGGCCTTTAAAGATTCTAACTCTGATGCAGCTTCGTTTAGTTTTACCTTAGCATCACTTCTAAAGAGTAACTTTGTCTCCTCTATCCTACTCTCTACTTCTTTTATAGCAGAGTTTAGTCTAGGGATAGATTGCTGTATAGCTGTATATCTATCTTCTATCTCATTAGCCTCTCTTTGGAGCTTTAGGAAGTCTATTTTTGAACGCACTCCCTTATCTACCATAGGCTTTGTCATGCGAACCTCTTTTGTTATCATATCTAGAGATGATTTTAGGTGTGACTTGTGTGTTTGAGCTTCTGATAACTCATGCCTCTTTTGATTTAATTGCTCAAAGAGCGCTTCTAGCTTAGACTCTAGTTGCTTTTTATTTATCTGATAAAGGCTCTTCTCGTTTGCTACTAAGCTCGGTATTCTCTCTTGTATCTCATCAGGCACTACAAATTCTCCATCGCTTGATTCAGCTCTTAGACGACTTATCTTAGCCTCAAGCGAATCTGCTTTTATAGCATTTGAGCTAAATGAAGATTTTGATTTTTGGTTGTCTATCTTTAGAAGTATTTGCCCTTTTTCAACACTCTGTCCCTCTTTAACTAAAATCTCTTCAACGATTCCACCCTCAAGATTTTGTATCATCTGGTTTTTACCGCTAGGACTAATCTCCCCATCGCCTCTTGCTATCTCATCTATGATGGCAAAATTTGCCCAGATTAAAAACATAGCAATAGCAACAAGCCAAAAGTATAAAATCACTCTCATCGAAACTGGGGTTCTTTGTAAAACTGCAGCACTAAGAGAGTGCATAAACTCATAATCACGAGCAGATAAATTTTTCATCTCATCTTTCATCTTAAGCACCCCCTCCAAGTTGTTTTATAACATCTTCTTTTTTGCCATCAAGAAGTACTTTAGAGCGATGCATAACTATAACTCTATCTACTAAATCTAAGAGTCCTAATTTTTGAGTTATCAAAACAAATGTCTCGTTTTGAAACTCAGTTTTTAGGTTGCTCATAAGGTTTAACTCTGTAGTTTGGTCCATGGCATTTGTAGGTTCATCCATCAAAAATACAGAACTTTTTTGCATCAAAGCACGAGCTACTCCAACACTTTGTCTCTGTCCACCAGAGAGTCCTGCCCCTCTCTCACCTATTGGCATATCATATCCTCGCGGATGTGTTTTTACAAACTCATCCACACCACTAATCTGAGCTGCATATAAAACATCCTCTATCTGAGGATGCAAGTCAGATGAGATGATATTATCTTTTATAGTTCCCTTAAAAAGGTTTATATCTTGTGAGACATAACTTATAGAGCGACGCAAATCTGCTGGATCTATTTGTGAGATATCTATGTCATCTATAAGGATAGTTCCACTAGTTGGCTCGTAAAGTCTAAGTATTAGTTTTGCGATAGTTGATTTGCCAGAACCTATGCGACCAATGATGCCAACTCTCTCTCCTGCTTCAATAGTAAAACTAACTCTATCTAAAGCTGGTACTTCTGATTCAGGATAATGAAATGTCACTTCTTTAAATTCTATCTTGCCCTTAAATCCTGGTCTTTGAACAAACTCTTTGCCCTCTGGTCGCTCAACTTCTTGAGATATGATGTTGTTTAGCACCTCATAAGAACTCTTTGCATCTGAGTAGTTTGTGATTAGTCCTGCAGCTTGCCCCATTGGTGCGACTGTCCTTGAAGTGAGGATAACAACTGCAATAAGTCCACCCATAGTAAGCTCAAAGTCTTTTATAAGATAGACTCCAAAAACAACTACAAAAACAGTATTTAGTTGAATAAGGAGATTTGTAATATTAGGAATAGATGATGAGAGTAGCCTTGACTTAAGGTTTTTTTCTGCTATCTCTCCCGTTGACTCTTCCCACTCCCATTGCTGTTTACCAGACATACTTAGAGATTTTACAGTCTCTATGTTTTGCAAAGTCTCTATAAGTATAGAGTTTTTCTTCGCACTAGCCTCATGTGAGCTCTCAATAGACTCTCTAAGCGGAGTTCTTATAATCAAAGCAAAAATCAATATCAGCAACATTGTGACAATTGGCACAAGAACTAAAAGACCACCGATATAGTAGATAACTACTAAAAAGATTAGAGCAAAAGGTAGATCTATCACTGCTGTCATTGTAGCTGTAGTAAAAAAAGAGCGCACTGATTCAAAATCTTTTAGATTATTTGCAAATGAGCCAACAGACTTTGGATGAACCGCCATCTTCAGGTTTAAAACTTTTTCAAATATGATAGATGACATGATAATGTCACTCTTTTTTCCAGCAAGTTCAAGCATATATCCACGAATAAACTTTAAGAAAAAATCTAATATATAGACAAAGATGATACCTATAGCAAAAACTAAAAGTGTCTCTTGCGCATTGTTAGGGATAACTCTATCGTAAACGTTCATGGTAAAAAGAGGAGTAGCTAGCACAAAGAGATTTATAAGCAGTGAAGCCCAAAGAACATCTCTATATATAGTACGAGAGAGTTTTAGTGTACTCCAAAACCAATGTTTTGATTTTACTTCTAACGGGCGAGATTTCTTAGAGTCATACTTAAATCTTTTTTTAAGTAAAAATCCAAAACCTAGATACTCTTTTTCTAGATCTTTTACTTCTACCCACTCTTGTGAAGCTTCGCCATCAGCGTAGATGATTTTGGCTTTTGTTTTATCTGGTGAAAACTTCTCTAAGATACAGGCATTTTCGTTACTCAAAAGCAAAATCATTGGCAGGTGCAAATCTAGCATAGCAGTAATATCTCTTCTTACAAGAGAAGCATTTAGCCCTGCTCGAGCCGCTACACGGGAAAAGAGCGATTTTGATTTTGTATCAATACTAAATAGTTTTGAACTTCCATCTCTCTCATGTACGGGCATGCCAGATAGAAGTGCCTCAGCACTAAATGGTTTGTGAAACAACTTTGTATATAAAACCAATGCATCTAGCAAAGAGTCCTCTTTTACCGCTACGCCAACTCTTTCAATCATCTTTTACCCTCATTATTTGTTATATGACAACTTAACTTCTATGCGACGATTAGAAGCTCTACCTTCTTTTGTTCTGTTACTCTTAATAGGCTCTAACTCACCACGGCCCCTTGAGCTAAGTCGTGTCCCTTCTACACCCTCAGAGATCAGTGCAGCTTTTGCAGCATTAGCTCTTTTTTGAGATAAAAGCATATTTGCTTCTGCTCTTCCAACGCTATCTGTATGACCAATAATCTCTGCATTATAAATTGGATTTTGCTTCAAAAACATTGCAAATTCAACTACTTTAGAGTGAGACTCTTGAAGTATTTTATCTGAGTTTGTTTCAAAGTTTAGCGCTAGTTCTTTACTTATAGGACAACCTTTTAGGTCAACGTCCATACCAGCTGGAGTATCTGGGCACTCATCAAGATAATCAACTACTCCATCTCCATCACTGTCAAGTGGACAACCCTTGCTATCAACATTTACTCCAATTGGAGTATCAGGACACTCATCTTTATAGTCAGGAATTCCATCTTTGTCACTATCTATCGGACAACCATGAGCATCAACTTTAGCGCCTCTTGGAGTGCCTGGACATTTATCAAAAGCATCAAAAACGCCATCTTTATCACTATCTATATCTTCTGGAAAAAGAACATATATAGTAACCATTACACGGTTTGATAAATCACGACCCTTTGTTGTACCATCACTAAAAGCCATGTCAGTTCCACCGCGGTACTCAACTACTAAAAGCTCTTCATCTATCTCATCTTCAACAAATTTATTTGCTATGCTTTGAGCATAATCTTTGCTCAAATCTTGTGAAGTATTTGTATTTAGTGAATACCTAAACCAATTTTGTATCTTGTTTGCATAAGTTTTAGAATCAATTCTTTTTTCATTCTTGTCATCAGTTGGCTCATTTGTGTGACCTATAATCTTCACACGAATAGCTTCATCACTGTCTTTATACTCTTTTATAGCCTCAACTATTTTTTTGTAGTGTGAAGCATTATCATCACTAAGAGTGCCATTTTCGAAACTTAGCATACTAAAACGGACTATCTCTTTAAAATCCCCATACATAAAAGCATCAAGTTCAACACTTTTGCTTATGTTTGCATCTTCTATCTTGTATGCATCATCGTAAGTTCCTCCAAAGAGTGAACATGCAAGTAGTGCTATATATAAAATTTTCATTATAATTCCTCTTTAGTTAATTCTATTTCAACGCGACGATTAAGAGCAAGTCCTTCATCCGTGTCATTGCTAGCTATTGGTTGTTCTGCTCCACGACCTTCACTTTTGAGTCTAGCTCCTCTTATCCCCTCAAGTTCAAGTGCTTTTTTTATAGACATAGCTCTCTCATCTGAGAGTTTTAAGTTGTGCTTAGGATTACCAATGTTGTTTGTATGTCCTATGATTAAAGCTTTATAGTAAGGGTTGTCTTTTAAAAACTTTGCAAACTCTTCTATTTCAGCTTTTGCACTTGCTGGAATCTTCGCACTATTATTTGCAAAGTTCACTTTTAAACTAAGAGAGACACTACATCCGTCTCCATCAACATTGTAACCTAGCGGTGTATTAGGACACTTATCTAAATAGTCAGGTATCCCGTCCATATCGCTATCTAATGGGCATCCATCAGGAGAGACTTCTACATTTTTTGGTGTCATTGGGCATTTATCTAAAGAGTCTATAACTCCATCACCATCACTATCTCTTTGGATTTTTTTACAACCATATGGCATGATATTATTTCCAGGAAGTGAGTTATCACAAAGGTCTATATTATCAGCAATACCATCATTGTCCACATCTAAAGTAACTGGTAAAGTGTCCAAAATCTCATGCGCGCCAGCATCACTATATAGGTTTACTTTTGCTGCATAATTTTTTGCATCTCCAGCTACTGCCGTAACTAAAAGCCCCATAGCATCTAAGATACGGTACTTAGCGAATAGTTGTGAGTACTCAGCTGTAATGATTTGGCTTCTTGAGTTGATAACATCATTTTGAGAAGATAGAAGATCAAGAAGTGAACGACGACCTAAATCATATTCCTCTTCATAAAGCTCAAGTGTTTGCTCACTAAACTTGCTGTATTGGCGTAAATCAACTAGTTGCTTTCCAATCATCTCATAAGCGCTCCATGAGAGGTCTAAACCCTCTATAACTTGGCGTTTTAGTTCTCTTGTTATCTCTATTTCTTGATTTACTTTACTTAAGTGTTTTTGGATATTTGCCTTGTCTGCTCCACCACGAAATAAGTTGTAGTTCAAGACTATACGAGCACGAAATCTATCATCTGGTGAGTCAAAAGCATTTCTTTTTTCAACATCATTAAAAAACTGAGAAACTTCTAAGTCAATTTTTGGATAATAATCTTTTTTGCGTTGCTCCCAAAGTGCTTGAGAACCTTTTATGTTATAACGACTTACTAGTAGTGATGGGTTATGCTCTACGGAGTACATAGCAGCTCGCTCAATACTCTCTGGCATTGCTATATCAAAGTCAGGTCTTTGCATTTGAGATATGTCTGGCATTCTGCCGAGTAATCTTCTAAATGTATATTCTGCATCTCTTGCATTGTTCGTTTGCACAGTATAGTTTGAACGAGCAAGTGCTAGAGCTGACTGGATTTTTTTAACTTCTGAATCTGTTGTGAGTCCTGAGTCAAATAGATCTTTTACCTTCTGGTAGATATTTTCATTGATAGCTACGTTTTCTCTAGCTGTTTGCACAAGCTCACTTGCTCGCAATACATTTATATATGCACTTGTCATTTGAAAAGCTATATCATTTGCTTTTTCTATATAGTTATGAGCTGCAGCTAAGATTCTAGCCTCTTCATAATCAACCTTATGCATAGTACCAAAACCATCAAAGATGTTTTGAGTCAATGTCAAAGATGTTTCATATGCACCATAATTTTCATCTATTACATTATGCTCATACCTACTATCTGAACTATCTTTTAAAGCCCCCGCTTTTGTATAACCCGCTGTTGCTCTAAAGTCGAGTTGAGGATAGTACTCAGACTCTGCAATGTTTAAATCTTGTTGAGTTGCTCTATAGTTTTTGAGTCTCTCTTGGACAACTGGATGTGTATTTAGTGCCTCTTCTACGCTCTCTTTTAGTGTTAAACCAAAGAGTGAAGTAGATAACAGACAGCTTGCCGTTAGTAACATTGTAAAATGTTTTTTGGACATACTTAATTTCCTTGCATAATATTTGAACTATTTTCATTACTTTAACTAAGATGAGTGAGGAATTAGTGAGTATTGGAAATTTTTTATTTTGTTTTATAAAATTTTTAAATACTTGCTTATATTTGCTACACTTCTATCTTATAACCTACACCAAAAATATTTTTTATTGTATCTTTTGGCAGTTTTTTTCTTAGGTTTTTAATAATAGTTTTTAAAGCACTTATCTTGTCGCCTTCATAATCATTCCATATAGATATAATGATGTCATCGTAACTATATATAATATTTATATTTGAAAAAAATAGTTGTAAGAGCTGTCTTTCTTTATCTGTTAGTGCTATATTATATTGCCCTTTTAACTCTTGAGCTTTATAGTTCCAGCTATATCCATCTTTTAAAAATAGTATCTTTTTTGAAGAGACATCATATTTGTCTAGCTCTGTAATAGCTAGATTTAGCGCATCTTTTAGGTCACTTCTGCTTATAGGTTTTATAAGATATTTTGTAAGCTTTAGAGATGTGGCTTCTAAGAGATAGTTAACATCAGCATGAGCTGTTAGCATGATGGCTTTTGTTGTATGGTCCAGCTCCCTTACCTTTTTGAGAAACTCTAGTCCATTAAGTTTAGGCAGATTTATATCTACTATCATGATATTTGGCTTTTTACTTTTATATATCTCATATGCCATCACACCATCAGAGGCTTCAAAAACATCTTTAAAATACTTTTTTAGATATATCACGTAGTTTTGTCGTATCTCTTTTTCATCTTCTACAAACAATATTGTATAGTTGTTTTTTAGCTCACTCACCACTTATTCCTAACTTTATATCAAAACAGACGCCAAACTCGCTATTGCTAACGCTTAACTCCCCTGCCAGTATATCTTCAATAATTTTTTTAGACATATAAAGACCCAAACCTGTTCCTTGTGACTTATGCTTAGTAGTAAAGTATGGCTCAAAGATTTTCTCTTTTATGCTCTTTGTTATACCACCTGCATTGTCACAGATTTTAATTATACAAAAATCTACATCTTGTACATATAAAACTCTAATTTTTGCATTATATACATGTCTCTCTACAAGTGCATCTATGGCATTATTTAAGATTACTACTATAACTTGCTGAAGCTCATTTTCATAGCTGTTGCATCTATGTTTTGTATCTATATCTATCTCAACATTTATGTTGTTTCTATCTAGGCTTCCCTTAACAACATATAGTGACTTCTCAACCATCTCTCTAATGAAGAAATCTTTTTTTTCCCTACTTGTACTAAAGAAACCTTTAAAATCATCTATAGTGTTTGAGAGATATTTTGTTAAGGATTCTATCTCTAAAAGTCTCTCTTCTATCTCTTTGCTTTTGATATTTTGCTCACTCATAACATCGTCTATAAGTAAAACATTAGAGTTTATTTGTGAGAGTGGTTGGCGCCATTGGTGGGCAATATTTTCTAGCATCTCGCCCATAGAAGAGAGTTTATTTTGATGAAAGAGGATTTTATCTTTATCAGTTGATTTTTTTAGTTCATCTTGCATCTTAGTCTTTAGCTCTTTGTTTAACTTTCTCATCTTAAAGTTACTATATAAAAACAGAGCAATAACTACAAAGGTCATAAAAAGAAGTTGGAAATTTGATGAGTAAACAATGCTTAGCTCACGCTGTGTTTCATGAGAGTTAGCCATGGAGACTAAAAAAGTTAATGCGAAGAATTCTCTCATCTATATTTTTATTGCCTTGTTATAATATTAAATAGTATTTATAATATACACTTACAGATTATACTCAGTAAAAGTGAGTTAATAGTGAGTTTTTTTATAAACTTCTATTGTCTTAATTATAATATTTGTGTATAATAATCAACTTGCAATAAGATTCAAAAAGGTGTTATCATGGGGAAAAACAGAGGTAAAAGTGACATCAACCACCAAGGAGATCTATCTAAAGTGGGAAATGTTGAACATATAAAAGAGATACTTTTTGGCTCTCAAGAGAGAGAACTAAACCTTAGATTTGAAAGATTAGAAAGAGAGATGAAGTCTATACATGAAGATCTTAGTAAAAGATTAGACCAAAATCAAAGAGACTTAAATTCTCGCATAAACCACGAGTTTGAAACACTTTCAACAAAGATAAAAAGCATAACTATAAAACAACAAGATGAGTTAGAAGATGTAAGAGACTCTGCATCAAAACAAGAAAAAAGAATCCAAAATTCATTAGAAATTATCTCAGAAGAGTTTAACACTAAAAATGAGCAACTAAGAAGTACACAACAGGACAATAAAGATTTTCTTAGCTTAGAGATAAAAAACATAAAAGATGAACTATTTTTTACCTTGCAAGAAAAACTCTCAGATTTAGACGAGGATAAACTAGATAAATCAGATATAGCAAATATCCTAATAGAAGCTGCTATGCGTATAAAAGGCACAAAACTAGAGCAGCAACTAACTGAAATAGATGGCTAAAGATGACAAAATTCTAAAAGATGATGAAGCTCTTTTAGAAGCAATTTCTCCCATAGTAAATGAGTTGATAGACAGAAACTACATAAACTCAAAAGATAAGATTACTGCGCAGTTAGCACCACTTATCGGAAATGCCATCAGAGTCCAGATAAAGTCTCAAAAAGATGAAGTAGTAGATGCCCTCTATCCCGTGATGGGAAATATGATTAGCCGTTATGTCACAAAAACTTTCCAAGAGATGCTAGAGTCTATAAACAAACAGATTCAAGAAGGCCTTTCACTAAAAGTTATCAAAAGAAAAATCCAAGCAAAAATCCAAGGTGTAAGTGAAACCGAACTCTTACTTAGTCAAAATGTAAGCTCAAATATTAGAGCCTTGCTCCTTATCCACAAAGAGAGCGGTGTACTACTAGCCCATGCCCAAAACCCACAAGCACCAATCAGTGAACCTGAAATGTTAGCATCTATGATGAGTGCTATTAAGAGTTTTATAAACGACTGGATAGATAAAAATCAAAAGCACAAACAACTCGGTGAGATAGAGTTTGGTGGAAATAAAATAACCATTGAGGATGCTGGCTATAGCTACTTTGCCATCATAACTGATGGACCGCTCTATGCAAGTTCACATAAAAAAATTCGCAAAGTTTTAGAGTCTATTGTATTGAATCATGGTAACTCCATCAGAGAGTTTCGTGGAGATTTAACTAACTTTGCAAATATGCAAATATATAAAAAGATATCAAGTTTGCTAGAGAATGAAAGACTACAAGAAGTGAGTTCAAAAAAAATTCATCCTATTTTATTTTTACTGCCAGTTATTTTTGCTAGCTTCTTTGCATGGAACTGGTATGTGGCAATGCAAGATGCTAAACTTTTAGACGAGGTAAAACAAAAGTTGTACAAAACACCTCAGCTCACCATATACCGCATAGATGCATTTTTAGAGGCAGATACTATAAAACTAAAAGGTGAAGTACCATCAGCCTTTCATAAAAACTTAGCACAGAGTAAAGTGGGTGAAATTTTTGATGCAAAAAAAATAAAAAATGAGTTAATTATAGTCAGTTTAACTGATGACACAATGCAGATAAGCTCAAATATCGCATATCTAATCCAAGGGTTTAATCTCTCATTTGCTTCAAATATTAGCTACACATTTAACTACCCTTACTTAAGACTGATGGGGGAGATTTCAAGCGAGTCTAACAAAGAAAAATTACTTACAAAATTAAAAGAGATAGATGGAGTTAGCGAGATAAAAGATGAGATAGATGTAGTACTTTATGATATCAAAACTAGTATTTATTTTGACAAAGGCTCATCAAGTATACAAGAGAGTGAGTTGCATAAACTCATCACTCTCATATCTTTGCTAAATTCTCAAAATGATGCACTTAGCATATCTGTTGATGGATACAGTGATTCTTCTGGCTCAGATACTGCAAATAAAATATTAGCTCTAAATAGGGCTAAAAAAGTTGAAAGTTTTTTAAAAGAAAGAGGCTTTGTAGGTCAAACTATAGAAGCACAAGGTAGGGATGAGCTTCCTCTTGAACTAGGTATCAACAAAGATTCACAAGAGGCACGATGCGTGATAATTTCATGGAAAAAGTGAGAAATAATGTTTGCATATAAAGTAGTAATGGTTGGTGATTTTGCAACAGGTAAAACAAGTTTGATAAGACGATTTGTAGATAATAGTTTTAGCGAAGATTATCTTAGTAGCATTGGAGTTAGCATCTCTAAAAAAACACTAGGAAATTCTACTATGATGATATGGGATATAGAAGGTAGAACAGAGTTTAAGCCCATATTTAAACAGTATCTTAGCGGTGCAAAAGGCTTTATAATAGTAGCAGATCTCACTCGCAAGGGTACAATTGAGTCTATAAAAGACCATATAAACACAGCTCTTAGCGTAGTTAGCGATGCTCCTATTTGTATAGCCCTAAATAAAAGTGACATCAAGAGTGACTTTAGTGTTGATATAAATGAGATAAAAGGCTTATCTGCAAATATCCTTAGTGTTTTTAAAACATCCGCACTCAGTGGGGATGCAGTTGATGATCTCTTTAAACAATTAAATGCGAAAATAATAAAGGAGATAACATGCTAAATCAGTCCATAGCATCCCTTTTATGTAAAAAAAGTAACCTTTCATATCTTATCTTTGATCAAAGCTTCAACATTATTGACTTCAATGGAGAGTTAGTGGAGATGGCAAATGACAAAAATGCTCTAAAGTTTTCTGCAGATGCAAGAGAGTCTTTTTGGGAGTTTATAGGAATCGAGCAAGAAATCATAAAACTATTTAAAAGTCATAATCCAATAAGCTTTGAGATACCAATGATACAAAAAGAAGGTATCTTTTATAGTGTTGAAGTAGAGATATATGAACAAAACAAATCTAAAAGATTATTAATTGCTTACTTTAGAAAAAAATCAGAATTTTCACTAAAATATGCAAATGCAATACAAGAGATAAACAAAAAGACTCTCATCTTTCAAACAGAACACAAAGACCTAAGCAATCAAGAACAATACTATGAGCTTATAAACAATAAATTACTTAGTTTTTATGTTGATAGTGATGGAATTATCACACAGGTAAATGATACTTGTTCACTCTTTTTTGCACAAGATAAACAGATGATGATAGGAAATCATTTTTCTCTATTTTTTCAAACTAGAGAATCAACCCTAAACCTATCTCAAAGTGGAATTATGCGAGCTATTAATACTGAGGGTAAAGAGATTCTTTTTCATACAAATATAATAGCTCTACAAAAAGATGACAAAATCTATGAAAACCTCATTATCTGCCAAGATATTACATATTTAAAACAGATAGAAGAAGAGCTAAAGTTTGCAGCTTCTAATGATAGTTTAACTGGTCTTATAAACAAAAATAGTTTTTTAAAAAAAGTAGATGAACTCATCCAAAAAAAAGATGATGAAGCCATGTGGTTATGCCTCATAGATTTGAATAATTTTGAATCCATCAACGAAAACTATGGCCGCCATGCAGGAGATATGCTACTAAAGCATCTAAGCAGGCTTTTAAAGAGTTTAGTTAGAGATGGGGATATTGTAGCGAGAGTCGGTGTCGATGAGTTTGCTATACTCTTTGATAGTATAAAAGATGAAAAATATTTAGACTCAACGATAGGTAGAATATATGATACTAAAGTATCGTCTCCTCTTATTTATAGTGCCAATGATACTATAGCTCTTGACTTTAAACTAACATCTTCTTGCTATCCACGAGATGCAAATGATGCAAAGGAACTTATCTTAGAAGCTCAAAAACTTATGCGGTTAAAAAAACAAAAGAATAGAGTAAGCTTAAATGACTTATAATAGAGTTATTTTGCTAAATGGAGGGTACAATGTTTGTTTCATCATACAATACTTACATTACTACAAATCCCTCTGATAAAAATTCAGCTCAAAAACTAGAGAAAAAATCATCCTCTGGTGAATCATTTCAATCACAATTAAAACAACACTCTTTGCTCGAATCAAAAGATACCAAAAATATACCTATAAACTACATCTCAAACTATAAAGCATTTAGTAATAAACAAAAAATGCAAGATGGATTGCTAGATAATGAAACTAAAAAGTTTACTAAAATAAACAACTTAAACAGCGCCAAAGATGCTTATAAAGAAAATTCAAAGATGTTTTCTCTATTTCTTGAGCCAAAAATGACTCAAAACCAAACTCCACAGATAGATGCATCCCTACCAAAAGAGCTACAATCTGCTCAAGAGAAGCAACTTCGCCACACTATGGTAAACACCTACCTAGCAAATGACAAATACTACCAAATAACTGCCTAAGACTCTATCCAAGCCTCAGTTTTTAAGATACGTCCATCACAAAAACACTTCAACTTTAAGGCACTTGAACACTTACCATCACTTATGTCCATAATGGCGATTTGAAGTATCTTTTTACACTTTTTTGGTATATCAAAGTGTGATTTCAACCCTGTTAAAAACTGCTTTAGCGGTGCTGCTTTATCCATTCCTATCACATTATCTCTACACCCACTAAGACCTATATCACTTAGATATGCAGTGCCCTCTACTATTTGGAAGTCATCAGTGCTAACATGAGTGTGAGTGCCAATGATCGCACTTATCTCACCTTCAAGCATCATAAGCATAGCCCTTTTTTCACTTGTTGCTTCTGCATGAAAATCTATAAAGATATTTTTAACGCCATCTTGTTTTAACTCTGCTACTTTTTGCTTAGCCGCTCTAAAGACATTGTCAGCTTGTGGCATACAAAAGTGACCCATAAGGTTTAAAACAGCAAGCTTCTCACCTGCTATTTCATAGACCTTACAGCCAGTTCCACCCACTTCATCAGGGTAGTTATAAGGACGCAAAATCTCATGTGTCTCAAAAAGGGACATTATCTCTTTTTTATCCCAAGTGTGGTTCCCGCCAGTCATACAGTCAACTCCAAAGGAGACAAGCTCATTTGCATTTTTCTGAGTTAAACCAAAACCATGAGATGCATTCTCATAGTTAGCTATTACAAAATCCACTTCATACTCAGCTCTAATACCCTTTAGATATTTTTGTATCATATCCCGTCCAGGACGCCCAACTATGTCGCCAATAAAAGCAATTCTCATATATTTGTATCCTTTTTTTGCCTTAAGTAACTAAGTGTCGCTTTGATAATATCATCATCATCTTTTGAAGCAGACTTTATACTCTCTTTTGCATCATTTTGATAAGTTATAGTTATGTTTTGCCCATAGTTCATAATGCTTTTTATCTTTTTGTCTAAGCTAAGTACTTTTATAACCATAAGCTCTACAAACTGCTTAGTTGGAGTGTCTAACTCTCCAAATCTATCTATCATCTCTTCTTCTATCTCATAGATTTCAACTGCATCTTCACACTGTGAGAGCCTTCTATATAGGTCAAGTCTAAGTCTATCTTCTTTTACAACTTCGTCTGAGACAAAGGCTGAGATAGCGAGTTTTATATCTACCTTTGCTCTTTGGCTCTCCACTGTGTTACTTAGGATTTTGATAGCATCTTCGAGCAAGCGAAGATACAAAGAGTAGCCTATGTTTTTGATGTGACCACTCTGAGCATCTCCGACTAAGTTACCACCGCCTCTTATCTCTAAATCATGATAAGCTAAGACTGAACCGCTTCCCAAAAATGAGTTAGACTCTAGTGCTAAAAGTCGTTTTTTAGCCTCATCGGTAAGCCTCTCTTTATCACCAACTATAAAGTAAGCAAAACCCTCGTTATGACCTCTTCCTACTCGACCACGAAGCTGATGCAAGTCTGCTATTCCAAATCTATCTGCGCCATCAACTATCATAGTATTTACATTTGGCATATGAATACCTGACTCTATGATGGAAGTTGCAATCATTAGGTCATACTCTTTTGCTTCAAACTTTAAAAGCTCTTTTTCAGTCTCTGCTGCTGAGATTTTAGAGTGAAGCATTAGCATCCTAAGTTCTGGCATAAGAGCTTTTAACTCCCCATACTTTATAGGCATATGGTCGATGCTATTATGCACATAAAAAACCTGCCCACCACGGCGAAGTTCACGCATAATGACCTCTTTTATAAGCTTCTCATTATACTCTTTAACAAAGGTTC
>CAYWVG010000030.1:0-16393 GCA_964461645.1 uncultured Sulfurimonas sp.
TGACATTTGGAGGTGGCATCATAATGGAGAATGTTTTACTCTCTTGTTGGATAGCGGAGTTGCCATCTACTTCAAAG
Organism: uncultured Sulfurimonas sp.; assembly: GCA_964461645.1. GTDB lineage: Bacteria > Campylobacterota > Campylobacteria > Campylobacterales > Sulfurimonadaceae > Sulfurimonas. The sequence goes on from CAYWVG010000030.1 coordinate 78, forward strand.
TATCCTCTATCTTCGCATATCTTATAATATCTGTTTTCTATATCTTGTGGATTGTAGCCATCTTGCATCTTTTGTAACCTCATATATCACATAATTTTTCGCGATTATATCTAAAAAGAAGTGAGGCTATTCTTAGATGCCAGTAACTCTTTGTTTGATTTGCATCTTGTCTTCATACATATTTTTATCAGCTTTTTCTATTATTTCTGAGAAGCTTTGAGATGCCTCATATTCGCTAACACCAAAAGAAAAACTAGCTTGAAACATCTCTTGCTGTGCTTTTAGTCTTTTTGAGAGTATTTTTTCTCTAACATTATTTAAAATCTCTTTAGCTTTTTGTGCAGAGACATTTTTACTAAACATTATGATAAATTCATCTCCACCATATCTAACAACTCTGTATTTGGTTTTTTTGAGCTCGCTTGCTACGTAACATAAAACCTTATCACCTATAATATGGCCAAAAGTATCATTTATAATTTTAAAATAGTTAAGATCAATAATGGCTAAGGTTCCATCATCTTTGAAATTTTGTGCATCATCTTTTAGGTAGTAGTCATTAAGCCATTTTCTATTTTGTACATTTGTAAGAGTGTCTTTATACACTGATTCTTTTAGTTTTTCTATTTCATTACGCAGTTTTTGAGTCTCATCAAGCACGCTTTGAAGTAGTTTCTCATCTTTTTCTTTTATTGCGCTGATGGCTTTTGAAGTTGACTCACTTAACTGCATGGCACTTTTCGAAGCTTGATTTTGAAGATTTGTTAGGTGTGTGCATTCAGTAATAAGGAGATTTTTTGCAAGCTCATTTTCATCGTTAAGAACTGTATTATGCGCACTTGCAAATTTTGAAAATATTGCAGCGTACATACTAGGCGTCACAACTGAAATTTCATTTATAGAACTTTTCGTTTGACTTGAAATAATTTTTAATTTATCATTGCTTGAATTCATAAATTGTCGCCTTAAAATAGTTAATTGTCACCGTAAGTATAACACATATAAATAATAGCCATCTCTAACATCGACATTTAATGCACAAGTATAAAGTAAAAGTTTATAGATAAAAATAAGCAAAGCTTGAATGAGTATAATCACATTCTAACTTCTAACCTAAAGGTAAAATTTGCCATTATCCCGTCTAAATCAAGAGCAATTCACTGCTGCAACATCACAAGATGCGCAAAATCTTATCATCGCATCTGCGGGAACTGGAAAAACTTCTACTATAGTTGGCCGAATTGCACATCTTTTAAAAAATAACATTAAACCTCAAGAGATTTTACTGCTTACCTTTACAAATAAGTCTGCTCAAGAGATGGTTGAGAGAGTTGCAGAGTATTTTGGAAAAGATATAGCTTCTAAGATTGAAGCCGGAACATTCCACGCAGTTAGCTATCGCTGGCTTAAAACAACTCAGACAAGAGTTATCCTAAAGCAGCAAAGAGAACTAAAAACTCTCTTTAGAAGTGTATTTGAAAAACGCTCATTTGATCATATTGGCGCAGATGCAACTCCTTATGGAGGAAACTATCTATACGATGTTTACTCTTTTTATCAAAATACTGAACTTGTTATGTACTTTGAAGATTGGATAAAAGAAAAGTATCCAGAACATGAACTTTTTGCACTTATCTATGCTGATATTGTAGATGAATTTGAGGCTTTAAAAAAAGAGTATGGTTTTGTAAATTTTAATGACTTATTATTAAATTTTAGAGAGTTATGCAAGACTAAAGAGTTGGGTTATAAAGAGGTTTTAGTAGATGAGTATCAAGATACAAATGCACTTCAAGGCACACTCATAGATGCTATAAATCCGCCATCACTCTTTTGTGTTGGAGATTATGACCAGAGCATCTATGCTTTTAATGGTGCAGATATATCTATAATTGGCTCTTTTACAACTAAGTTTGATGGTGCAAAAGTTCACACTCTTACAAAAAATTACCGCTCGACAATGCCTATACTCTCTTTAGCTACTAAAGTAATAGAATACAATGAGAGAATTTACCCAAAACAACTTGAAGTAACAAGATTACAAAGTGCACATTCACCTACACTCTTGGCTTATGATGAGCTTTTTGACCAGTATCACGCCATAGCCCTTAAAATAAGAGAGTCGCAAACTCCAAGAGAAGAGATTGCTGTTATCTTTAGAAATAACTCATCGGCTGATGGCATTGAGGTAGGACTTAGAGAGTTAGACATTCCCTGTAAACGAAAAGGTGGGACTAGTTTTTTTGATGCAAAGGAGGTAAAAGCTGTTTTAGATTTTTATACTCTTTTGGTCAATGAGTCAGACATGATGTCTTTTATCCATCTCTTTGAGTTTGTACGCGGCATCGGCAGTGCCATGGCAAAAGAGATATATATAGCTCTAAAAACTCTAGGACATGGAAGCATCTTTTACGGTCTTTATGCTCCTGATGAGTCTATAAAAAATCCCTTTGAGAAGAGGAAGCTAAATCATCAATTAGGACTATTTGATGATTTTTTAGAGCTTGGTGCTGTGGGAAAATTTGCAAAACTTGGATTTGAAGAAAAGTTTATGAGAAATCCAATCCTAAAACATCCAAAGCTCACAAAAGATAGTGCTATATTTTTACATGATTTTTACCTGCTGTTTCGTGACTTAAAAGGTATCAAGCAACCTAAAACTATTGTAAAAAAAATAGCATCATCGGCTGTTTTTAAATATATAAAAGAGCTTCTCTCAAACAAAAGAGCGCAGCTTAGAGATGGCACGATAGATGAGAGGCAAAAAAATGAATCACTTATAAAAATAGAGCGAAAAATGACACTCCTTGAAGAGCTTTCTAAGCCTTATAAAGAGCACGATAGATTTCTAAATGCTATGATTTTAGGTTCATCTGATTTGACACAAGGTGAAGGCGTCAACCTACTAAGTGTCCACGCATCTAAGGGGTTAGAATACAAAGAAGTCTATATTATTGACCTGATGGATGGACGGTTTCCAAACAGAAAACTTATGCAAAGAGGTGGTTCATTAGATGAAGAGAGGCGACTCTTTTATGTAGCAGTTACTCGTGCAAAAGATATTTTATATCTTAGTTTTGCAAGATATGACAAGATAAAAAAACAAAATTTTATAGCGTCCCAGTTTTTATATGAAGCTGGATTAGTTGCAAAAGATGATGCTTACCAAGCTATGATACAAAAAGAGTTAGACAAACTAGATTCAGATAGTTGACTCTAAATTGCGAAGTTTTTTTACTTCTAAAAAATATGTGTGGCCTAGATATATTACAAATAAAATAGCACCAAAAAATATAGCAAATGGAATAAGCGAGATAAGATATAAACTTAGTGTTTTTAGTCTTAATTTGCCTGATAAATAATAATTTATCTGCTTGTCTTCTTCTTTTGTGCAGATATTTGATGAGATATCAAACTTTAGCATTTTGTGAAAAAAGTAATATAGTGGGAGATTAAGTGCCACTATATTTAACATAGGGATAAAATAAAATGGAATTAAGACTATAAATAAAAGTAACATTATAATAGCCCATTTTATTAGATGAAACAGACCTGCAACAATGTTAGAGTGGCCAATAAGCTCAATGTCTTGATAGTGTCTTTTTTGAAGTTCGCGAAGTACAAAAGGCGTTAAAAATCCAATAACAATAATAGCTATAAAGATAGAGACATAGAGAGTCAAAAACCCTCCAATAGCATAGATGAAAAATGTAGCAAGCCAAGATGTGATGGCAAAACTCATCAGATACTCTACTATAGAGTTACCTTCAAAGACTGTAGTTGTGCTCTGTGTGTGTGGGATACCATTTTGAAGGCTTGTTTGAGTTGATTCTATTTGCATCTGTGCTAAACTATCAACTCCCATTCCAGCAACAACAAAAAACAGAACATACATTAAAATTAAGGTGATAAGAAAAGGGGCTAAAGAGTACTTTAACATCTTTGGTGATAAGAAATCTTTTATACTAAGAAGAACTATCTCTTTTTCATTTCTCATAGCTTGCTCCAAATTTTTTCATTTAATTTTAGCTCATCAATTATCCCAAGAGCTAAGTGCAAAGTACCTACATACTCCATAGCTATATTATAATCTAATAGTGAATAGAAAATAGATGGCTCAAAGAGATCTTTTTTGTAATCTATGGCTATGTGGATATGATTGCCAACAAAAGAGACATAAAGAGGATGCTTAGACTTTTTTTTAAGCCCTAGAAGTTTTTTCATCAAAGAGTGAGAGAGAATATAGCGAGCTTCTATCTGGTCTTTTGAATAGACTACAAACTCTCGCTCAAACTCATTATCATCCATTCTTACAAGTTCATCCCTTGCAAAGTTATTTGATTGTAACCAACCTCCTATGAGGTTTCCAAAAGTACTTTGAGCACTGTCTGGCAGAACAAGAGTTTTTGAATTGAAATTTTTGTTAAACTCAGCAACTATAAAAAGTCCTCTAAAGAGTGTACTCCAACTCTCTTTATTTTTAGAATCTTTGTGTCTGGCTTCTGCATGAATATCTGAGAACTCTATCTTAGTCCCTTTAACTATTCCTGATACATAGTCATTTCCACTAATCCTATCTGGTTTTGCAAAAAGATCTGAGCGCTTAAAGAGATGTTCGTTTATGTGATGATGGCAGTTGTAAGAGAGTTCTTGACTTATAGTTTCTATGAGTGGTTTTATGATGTTTTGCTTAAACTCTAGTGTGTAATCTTTTACAAGAAGCTTGTATAAAAAACTTCCAATTGCAATGTATACAAAGATTGCAAATACTATAAAATCAGGTTTTTGCAGTAAAAATGAAGATAGAATTATAAAAACAAGGGAGAGTAAAACACCAACTACAAAAATTCTATAAAGTAGATGTTTCCTTTTTTCTTCAAGCTTACTAAGAGTAGGAAAGAGTGTTTTGTAGTAAAAGTCAGTAAGCTCGGATTTGCTCTTCATTTAGTTAAAAAGTTTTTTAACATCTATATATTTTCTCTCCTGCTCTACAATACTAAAAACCTCTTTTCTTTTGTAAGCCATAGCCGACGCCATAAAGTTTGTAGGTACCATCTCTATAGCATTATTATAGTCGGTGACAGCTTGATTAAAAGCTCGTCTTGCTGCTGAGAGTTGCTCTTCAATTTCATTTAAAGTAGCTTGAAGATGCATAATGTTTTCATTTGCCTTAAGCTCTGGATAGGCTTCAACTGCTACCATGATAGATCCTAATGCCGAGCTAACTTTAGCATCAAGTGCTATCTTTTGCTCATCACTAATGTTTGGTTTATTTGCTTGTGCACGCAGTTTTGTTATTTCACTAAGAAGCTCTTTTTCATGTTGTAAATACTCTTTTACAGATGCTACAATATTTGGAATAAGATCATATCTTTTTTTAAGAGTTGCATCTACTGATGCAAATATATTTTCAACTTGATTTTTCTTTGAAACTAAAGAGTTATACATAAGAACTAATATGACGAGAATCACTACAAATATAAGTAAACTAAGTGACATTCTAAATCCTTTTTAACTAATTTTACTAGAACTTAACTTTGTAATCTCTTTTGCGCAGAGATATCCACTAGCCCATGCAAAAGCAAAGTTATAACCACCTCGCTTACCTACAATATCTAAAACTTCTCCACAAAAATATAATCTTTTTTGTTTTAATGATTCAAATGTTTTTGGATTTATCTCAGCAGTATCTACTCCACCACCGCTTACTTCAGCATGACGGAAGCCATGAGTATCTGTAACTTCAAAACGCCAATTTAGCATTAGATTTGCTATTTTTTTACTAAGTTTTGTATCTATTTTTGTACTTTGCGAAATCTCAAGTACTTGAAGAATTCCTTGAGTGATTTTTAAAGGTACAAGACCTACTAAGATATCAAAAATACTTAGTTTTGGCATAGCTTTGGCTAAGTTTGTTATGTGAGAGGAGAGTTTTTGAGCGTTATATGATGGAAGTAAATTTATAGATATATCAACTTTTGAATACTCCAAAATAGCCTTGCTCGCTCTTTGAGAAATATCTAGCACTGCAAAACCTGAAACTCCATAGTTTGTAAACAAGATATCACCACAAATTGAAATATCTTTTTTATTATCTATTAAAAGTGTAACCTCGCCCTGAGTCTTAACTCCACTCATTTTATGAGCTATAGTAGAATTTAGATGTAGTTGAACAAGTGATGGGTAAGTTGCAATAATATTGTGGCCAAATTCCTTTGCAAACTCATATCCATCATCAGATCCACCTAAATGTTCAGCGGCATTTGAGCCAGTTGCTACAACTACTGCATCGTAGTTTTTAAGCAACTCTTTTATATTTTTTATTTTATTGTTTAGGTGGATTTTGACACCCAAATTTGTTGCATAAGCTGTAAGAAGTGAAGCTACACTTTTTGACTCATTGCTAAGTGGATAGGCCCTTCCATCATCAAGTGTATGTAAAATTAGTCCAAAGCTAGAAGTAAAGTTACTGAATTCTTTATACCCAAAACTCTCTATTGCATCTTTTACAAAATGAGGATGTTCTCCAAAATAGTCATGAGTTGAAAGGTTTTTGTTTGTAATATTACATCTGCCATTCCCAGATACTAAAATCTTCTTAGCACACTTCTCATTTTGCTCAAAAACATCAACTTCACAAGACCCCTTTGCACACTCAATAGCACACAAAAGCCCAGAAGCCCCTCCACCAATGATGGCTACTTTTTTACTCATTGTCTATTTTATGAGCCTCTATAAATTGTGACAGTAAAAAGTCTATGGACTCTAGTGTGTCTTTGTAAGGCTCTTGTGAATCTATAAAATCATTTGCTAGATATGTAAAGGCAAAACTATAAACATCCCCATCCCTTAGAGTCTTAACCTCTTCGCCTAAACCTATTTCAACATAAATCGCATTTGTATCTAAAATCTCTATGGCTTCTACTTTTAACATAAAGGTAGTAGCATCATTTTTTCCAAAAATAAACCCAGCTTTTTGTAGTCTATCTTTTACTCTCTCTTTGATAGTAGCTTGTTTATCCTTGTTTAAAAAATTAGTACTACTTGACATATATATGCGAAGATCTTTAACATTGTCTAATGTAAAAAATGTCTCACTAAAGAGAGAGCTTGTTATGAGTAAAAAAAGAAGAAATTTTTTCATTACTTAGCCTTTATAAAGTTTGCTTTTGCAGAATCTAGCTTACTAGAAAACTCACTTGGCTTCAGATACCCCATGGATTCAAAAACACTTTTATTAGTATTTGGATTTATGAAAAAAACTGTTGGAATCATTTTAGAGTAAAACTCATCAGGATATTTTCCTTTGTCATTTTCTTTATCTATGATAATTGGTATAAATTCACTTGAGACTCTTGTTTTTATCTCTTTTGAGTTTAGAGTTTTTCTCTCAAACTTTTTACACCATGGACAATAGTCTCCAACTACAACAAGCATCACAAGCTTATTTTGCTCTTTTGCAACTTGTAGAGCCTTTTTATAGTCCCTTAAGTAGTTCACTTCAGATGCAAACTCATCTATCTGCGCTGATAATCCTAGTGTAAACATTAGTAGAAGTGATAGTAGTATTTTCATTTTGAGCCTTTTTTAAAATTAGAAAATCTTATCATAATATGCATTTAAAGTGTAACTACTTTTGCACCAAATCCACCCATATGTTGTGGTGCATCTTCAAATTTTTTAACTTTAGGATGCGTTTTTAAAAAATTTTTAACTGCATATGAGAGTTTTCCAGTTCCTATACCATGATAGACTATAACTTCATCCCAACCATTTAGTAGTGCATCTGAGAGAAATTTATCTAGCGCCTCTTCAGCTTCTGCAGCTCTCATTCCATGCAAATCACATTTTAAACCAGATTTTTTTTCAACACTTACTTTTATAGTAGCTTGTGGTTTGGTATATATGTTTTTAGTTGGTTTCAAATCTTTCGTCTTAACACGAAGTCTCATCCCACCAACTTCTATAAGAGCCTCTTTTTTATCTTTTATAGAGATGATGCTACCTTTGTTATCTCGGTATTTTATAAAGTCACCTATTTTATAAACATGGTTGTTTAGATTTTGTTCAGGTTTCTTTTTTGGTAAGTTAAGATTTGCTTTACTCATGGCTCTGTGAATCTCTTTAGTATCACCTGCTTTTGCTGCTTTTTTTGCCTCTTGTATCGCTATGTCATAAGTTAGCCTTAACTCTTTTTTATCTCTCTCTAGCTCTGCATTTAAAGTCTCTCTTTGAGCTTTTAATTCAAGCTCTTTTAATCTTAACCCATCAATTTTTTCATCTACTATCTTATGTTTTTGTTTTAATTCACGTTCAAGCTGTGAGCCTCTCTCTATTAGAAGATTTAGTCTCTCACTATTGTCTCCATAAACATTTTTTGCTTCATTGACGATTGCGTTTGAGATGCCATACCTTGCGGCCGTTTCAAAAGCATAACTCTTCCCTATGATACCTTGCATAAACTCATATGTTGGCATTCTAAGTTCTTCATCATAAAGTGCTGCCATCAGCTCAACATCATCACGATCAGCCATAAGAGCTGCAAGACGCTTATGATGGGTTGTCACTACTACTTTTTGTCCTCGTTTTATAAGGTCGTCTAGTATGACTTTAAATAGAGCTGCTGCCTCATCACTATCTGTTCCAAGTTCAATTTCATCAATACCAACAAGTGCAGATTTATGCTCAAAAATTTTTGAAAATTCTTGCATTCTTCCAGCAAAAGTAGAGATGTCATTTTTTACATTTTGCGGATCATCTATAATGGCTAAAATGGTTTTGAAGTTTCCTATGTGAGACTTATGCTCATTTAATGCCATTGGGATGATGTACTTTGCCATAAATGCAGAGGCTAAGATGGATTTTAGGAGCATGGTTTTCCCGCCAGCATTTACACCAGTTATCATAAGTATATTTTTACTAAAATCTACGCTCAGTGGTTTTGCTTTATGCAGGGCAGGGTGGATGAAGTCTTGCAAAATGATTTTAGAGTCATTTTTTGAACATTTTATGAGTTGAAGGTTTTTACTCTTTGCAAAAAGAACTCTAGCTTGATAGTTGTCAAACTTTGTAAACTCTTTATCTATAAAATTTATAAAGGGTAAAAGTTCACTGAGAATTAGAGAGAACTCTTTTGCATAAGTATAAAAAATAGCCTCTCTTTCTTGCTCAATATAGCGAATCTGCTCTTTTGATTTTAAGATGCTATCGGGTGAGACATAAAAAAATCCACCACTACTTCGCCCAACTACTGCGCCTTTTAGAACATGGTTAAATCCACCACGAACCAAAAGAGCCTCTTCATTGTTTGCTAAGTGAATCTGTGTATCTACTAAATATCCTGAGAGTTTAGAACTTGACATGAGTCTCTTCATAGAGTCACTCATGTTATTTTTATGTTCTTTTATCCTTTTAGCTAAACCAAAAAGCATCTCATCTAAGTTCTCATCAAAGAGTCCATCAACTCTAAAGTATTTTTCAACATCTGCAAACTTTTCATGGATTTCAATTTTATCCATCCATTCACCAACTATTCCATCAAACTCATGGTTTTTAAAGTAGTTAAAGTATCTAACAACTTTTACTATCTCAAAAATCTGCTCAAAATTAAGCACACCTCTTTTTTTTAAATGAGCTTTGATGTTAAAAAAGTCTGTTACTTTAGGGGGAGCTTTAAATTCTAAGTTATCAAGTGCTTTTATATATTTAAAATGCAACTCTTGATCACCTTCAATATAGAGAGAACTCTCTCGTGCAAAGAAACTTTTAAACTGCGCTATATGCTCAGATAAATCAAGTTGTTCTATTAGTGTATCTATTTTTGAAGTTTTGTTTATGGACATTATTTCTATTATACCTATCTGTTGCTTTTTAAGTAGAAGTTTAGCCAAATTTTAATTATTGAATCTTAGGTGGTAAAAATATGAGAGAATAAATATGAAAATAATTTAGAAGAAGTTATGTAGAAGATATTGAGTAGAAAAAATCTACTCAATATTTAGAAAGATTACAGACCTGTAACGTTTTCTGCTTGTGGGCCTTTTTCGCCTTGACCAATTTCAAAAGTCACTTTTTGACCTTCGTTTAGTGAAACACGATCGTAACCATTGCTGTTAACTTGACGGAAGTGTACGAATACATCTTTACCACCATCTTCTTGCTCGATAAAACCGAAACCTTTTTCGCTATTGAACCATTTTACAGTTCCATTTACTAATGCTGCCATTGTAAATCCTTTATGTTTAATTACACCTAATAGGTGGTTGAAAATCTAATATGAAGTCTTATTTTTAGGTGAATTATACTGGTAACACAAAGTCGTCAATGCAAAGCAGTCTAAAGATGTAACTCGAATCATCTTTCATTGGCAGTAGTATAGCAGAATAAAATGAAAAGTGCAGTTAAATTTGAAAATTTGACTACTTGCAGTTAGATGCACTTATCATTTGCCCATAATTAGGGGTTTTCTCTTTACCTATAAAAGTGTAAGTTCCGATACTAATAGTGTAATTTGTGTTATTTACATCTACACCATTGCAATTTACTGTTTTACCTTGGTTAAATTTCATTACTACATTTAACATATTGTCTCTTTGTGCATTAGAGTAAGTGTTAAAAGCAATGGCTCCTAAGACAATACTAAAAATTACAATAGTTATTATGATTTTTTGATTTTTATTAAGTTCTGTAAAATAGTGTAAGACTAAAAAGAAAAGTCCAACAATTACAAGTCCAGCAATATATGCCATTAAGCAGTACCTCTTATTTGATAAGTTATATCTCCAGCACCAAAACCGATGATGAGACCTTTGTTTAGAGTCTTTAGAGTCTCTTTGTCTTTTATAACACTAATGATGTTGTTAGCTCTTGTGATAGTGTCTGCCATTGTAAGGTTATAGCCTTTAAATTTCTCTTTAAAATCTATCTCTCTTGGAGCTTCTCCAGCTGACCAAACAGGAAGAATAATAAGCTCAGCAACTCCTTCAAAACACTTTATAAACTCTTCAAGATTATCAATTGTTCTAGAGTATTTATGCGGTTGCCAAATAGCGGTGATCCTGTCAAAACCTTTTAGTAGTGCATACTCTTTTACTGATTCAAAAGTGGCTTTTATCTCTGTAGGATGATGTCCATAATCATCGATAATAACACTATTACTATGAGTTCCTACAATGTCAAAACGCTTTTTTATACCTTTGAAGTTTAAAAGATTCTCTCTTATTTTTTCTATTTCCATAGATTCATGAGCAGCTAAAATCGCAAGAGCTGCATCTAGAGCTATATGTTTACCAAAGCCCCAAACATCAAATGAGCCTAAGTCTTTAAGAGTAAATCTTGTGTGAGGTTCATCATTTATAAGAACAAACTCTATATCTCTTATATCACGACTTGGATAGAGCCAGTTTGCATCTATATCATCTATGAGAGTAGCAAGAAAAGGATCTTCTGCATTTAAAACACGATAAGGTGCTGAATTTATAAAGGTTTTATATGATTCATAAAAAAGTTCAAAGTTGTAGTCGTAATACTCCATATGCTCAGGCTCAGCATTTATAACAATAGCACAGTGAGGATTTGAATTTATAAAACTTCCATCACTCTCATCAGCTTCAAATAACATAACATCATTGGTCTCATCGTAACGAACGTTTGAGCCAAAAGCTTTTGATTCTGCCCCGATGATTGCAGAGCCTTCCATGATGGCTGTCAAAATTGCGGTAGTTGTACTTTTTCCATGTGCGCCAGCTACAGAGTAGACTTTTGAAGTATCTAGTATTTGAAGTAAAGCTTCACGACGTGCTAAAACTTCTATGCCTTTTTCTTTTGCAGCTACGATTTCTGGATTGTCAGGGCGGATGATGGCTGAGTGTATAATTAAGTCTTGATTATCTATAGCATCAGCATTATGAGGGACTGTGACTTTTATGCCTAAATCACGAAGTTTTTTTGTGATAACAGTGTCCGAAATATCAGAACCGCTAACTGTGTGACCTTTGTAGTGCATGTATTGAGCAAGACCTGAGATACCAATGCCGCCTATACCAATAAAATGTATTTTCATTTCTTACTCCCATCACTTTCTGAGTCACTTAGCAAATTTTGTGCCTCTTTTGTAAAATTATTTATAAAGAATTTTCCAGCTTCTTGTGTAGCATCCATATCTGCTATCTTAAATAAAAAATCATCAAAAGTAATGTTTGCTTGTGCTGCAATAGAATGAAATTTTAGTGAATATGAAAACTCTTTGTCTGAAGTTAGTCCACTTAGAACTTCAAACAAAGCACCAGCATCAGCGTTGTCTGCAGAACTATAGTGTTCCATAGCATACTCATACAAAGCTCTAAGTGTTGCAAAGTCTTGAACTTCGTTGATATCCATATGTCTATGAGACTCAAGGGCATCTGTTAATCTCTCAAGAGCCAAATCTAATATATTTGCATAAAAGTTTTGAAGTTCATCTTCATTAAAACAATCTTCTACTTTTTTTTCTAGTACATAAAGTGATGCAATATCTCCATCGTTATGCGCTTGTAAAACTTTTTGTTTTAGTTCATTAGGGCTCATATAAAATACCCTTTTATAAAACTTGAACGAGATTTAGTAATAGTTAATGGAGTCGGATTTGGAGTTAGTAGGATATTTTTTAGTAAATAGTTTAGCTTTTCAAATGTATACGGTTTAAAATTCATATATTTCTCATATTATGTAGATTTTTGCAATTATATCTGAAATGTATAAGAGTATCTTTAAAGTTTTCTTAAGAAAATGACTAAGTATTTAAGACATGTCTTTTAATTGTGCTATTGAATAGATATAGTTGTTCTATTTTAGTTTAAATTTATAAATAACATTCTATAATTTTATACTTATTATAAGGAGGTATAGATATGAAACACACTTATCTTTCACAAGAAGTTATTCAAGAAGCCCTAAGTCTTCATCAGATTACTCAAAAAGAAGCTGAGAAACTTAGAGTTAAACTTGATTCAGAATTGTCAATATATAACTTGACACATAAATAAGGCTAAACAAAAGTAGCTTATTGCTTAGGAAGTGAAAATTTTTGAGTGATTAGCTCGCCTTCATCGTTAAAAAATAGATAATATAATAAATCTTTCTTAACACTCAACCCTGCTAAATATCGAAGAGCAATATTTGCTTGAAGAGATGCTATATGCATAACGATAGGAGCGGTAATCCCCTCTGGTTTTTTGTCGTTTATCTTAAAAGAATCTCTGTAAGATGCATTTTTGAAAAAACAAACTTGTCCATGATACGCTTCAACACTTCCGTAAAGCCAAGGTATATTTTTGCTTTTTGCGTAGTCACTTATCTCGCCTCTAGTTGGAAGATTGTCCGTTGCATCTATGATAAGGTCTAGTTTTATATCCTTTTTACAAAACTCTTCAAGTCTGCACTCATGAGCGATAGCTTTTACAAAAGGACATCTTTGTTCTATAAGATTTGCATTAATAACAGCCTTGTTTTTGCCCTCATCCCCGACTTTAAAAGCGATTTGACGATGTAAGTTATGAGTTGAGACTTCATCAAAGTCTATCATATGAATCTCACCTATACCACTAGAACCTAGTGCAAAGGCAAGCGAACTTCCTAATCCGCCTGCACCTACGATAGCTATCTTTTTAGTTTGTAAAGAGTTTTGAGTCTCTTCTCCCCAAAGTTGAACTTGACGTAAAAAATAATTCATCATAATGTAGCCTTTTTGTTAAAAAAATTATTATAACACATATAGCAGAGTAAAAAGCATAATTTGATATTAGTTATCAAAATAATAATATATTATAATAACTAATGCCGCAAAAGGTTAAAAACACTTTTAATAATCTTTGGATATCATACAAACAAAACAAAGTCTATATATAGTTAGAGAGATATAGACTTGCAGGATTAGATAAAATGTTAAAGAAAAGTTTAGTTATTTCATTGATGGCAATTGCTACGTTACTGCAAGCGGATTATATTGTTAAGTACAGTATAGAAGGGGAGGTGATGGAGTTTATGTATAAAAACTCTACTACATCTAAAATGATTAGCAATTCTGAAGGTACAAAAGTAGAGATATATCATATAAAGAAAAATGCATATCTCGTCTCACACGATGAAGATGGTGTCAATATAGTTGATGTAAATGAGATGAAAGCCAAGGCAAATGCCTTAGGATTCAACCCTGCTACGTATGTGCAAAAATCTGAAAAACCAAAATTTACAATCAAAAAAACTGGTAAAAGAGTGAAAGTTGGTGGGATTGAAGGTGAAGAGTGGATTGTTAAAGATAGAGATGATGGACAAGATTATGAGGCAAAAATAGTAGTTACAAGTGATACTAATGTTGTGAAAATTATGCGTGCTATGTTTAGCTCTGTATCTGATATGAGTGGAGGTATCATTTTAGATGAAAATCCTTTTGAACTTGAAAAAGGATATGTTGTAATTAAAGCTGATGAAATGCAACTCGAATCATTTTATAGTAAAAATCTATCAAATAGTGTTTATGAACTACCAAAGCCCACGAATAGAAACAAAGCATCTACAGACTCTACTTCTAGTGTCGCATCAGAATCAAAAAATGAAGTTGAGGAAGATTCTGCGCTTAACTTACTTAAGAGCTTTTTTTAAAAGAAAACTCTTAAGTTTATAGCGCCAATAACTTTTTAATTTACTATAAATAAGTCTAGAAGTTGTAGTTTAAAACTACTTGAATACGGTCGTTGTCAAACTCTGTTTTAGTAGATGATTCTTTGTCTTTGCCTATAGCGTAGATAAGAGCTATATCTGCCTCTCCATCATTATATTCATACTCTAAACCAAAGTTCATCTCAGTAACATGAGCTTTATCTCCACCAGCAATAGCGTCAGCTCTGTAGTCTCCATAAGCTCCAAAGATAGTAAAACCAGCTATCTCATAAGCAGCTCCTAACATAAAAGAGCTACCATCGCCATAAGACCCATCATGTAAAGCACCAGCTGTCATAGTATCTAGATTTGTATAAGATGACCCACCACCAAAACCTTCAAAGATTTTATAATCATCTTTTACTTTTACTTGGTTATAAGCCCCAGTTAGTGTAACACCATAAAAACTAGCTTCAACCATAGCACCAATAATGCTGCCCTCTGTTTCGCTGCGCTCTTGCTCTTTTTCATTTAAGTATTGAGCAGCTAGAACTATTTCAGCTTCATCGCCTAAAGGAATAGTTCCTACAACATCAGCATAAAAAGCGGTAGTTTCCTTTGTAACATCATAGTACCAAAGGCTTGCCTCTACATAATCACTAGCATAAGTTATAGCACCAAGTCTTGTTCCATCAGCTCCAGTCTCAGCCCAAACATTGTTTTCTACATTTGCATAAGGCTCTCCTGAGTTAGTCTCAGAATCCACACCTTGCCATGATAAAATATTACCAACGATAAAAGCTAACCCTAAATCTTTAAAAGTATATGAAGCTATGTAAGCTTCAAAAGTATGTGGAGTCATTCTAATATCATCACTATCGGCTAGAGGCGTGTCTATAAGTTGACGACCACCACGAAATTCAAATCCTTCGTATGAGAAGTTTACATAAGCCTCAGCTAATTCTGTATATGATTTTTCATTAGATGCTAACTCATTGTTATACTTATCGTCTCTACCGCTAAGTCCATTTATAGAGTGAGATGTCTGCATTGCAGCACCAAAACTAACACCCATAAGTGAAGCAGTCTCATACTTTAACTGTCCACCAGCAGCTGTGGCGTAAGTATCTTTATCTCCAGAAGTTTTAACTCTGTTTGTAGCATACCCTAAACGAATCTGCCCGCTAACCTCGCCATCACTAAACATCTCAGTTAAGTCTTTTGCTTCCTTAGGAGTTTTTACATCTTTGCCTTTTTCTGCAAAAGCAACTGTACTTAGTGCTATAGTGGTTATTAAGCTAAGCTTTATAAGTTTGTTCATATTTTCTAATTTCCTCTTAAAGTTAGTTTTGAAAGTCAATATCATAATTATAGGAAGAAAAACTTATATTTTATTTAAATTAGTAATCATTATCAACTAATTTTTGAAATTTCTATAATGTTATAAACTAGCAAGCTACAAAGACGAAGTTCATAGTGGAGTATGCAATATGCTAGCATCCCTAAAAACATTGCATCTTGAAGCCATCTAAAGTTCAAAGCTTACATTATAATGATATATGCAGATAATCATATAAAAACCTACTATATACACTATATAGATATAAAATGCAAGTAAAGCCGCTATTTATAAATATAAATCGTACAAATAGTATTATGATATTAGTTATCAATATAATAAT
>CAYWVG010000031.1:0-14770 GCA_964461645.1 uncultured Sulfurimonas sp.
TGAAGCTCTTTTAGCTGGAAAACTCACTATTGATGGTGGTAGTGGCAGTGATACAGTTGACATTAGAACAGGTAAAACAAGCGAGTCTATAAGTTTTGATACAGATATATTTAAAAATATTGAAATATTAAAACTAGATATGTTTTCAAACACCAATACTATAGTTATAGATGCTGCTGATATGAAAAGTTGGTTTGAGGGAGATGTATTTACTCTTGATTTAAAAGACGATAACTCTCAATCAAATCAATTAACAATTAACAATGCAACAGTTACTAACTCTGATGGATTGGTGATTACTACAGGTTTTATGAAAGGTAGTATATATGATATAAGTTTTGATTCAAGCAACTTTGAACTACATATAGTCTAATTTAAGTTAATATATATGGTTTTGCAAGTTCAAAGCTTTTATAAAGTAGTATTAGATGTGTAAACTTATAAATATAATTAGGAATTAAAATAAATGAATAACGATATATTGGCTCAGATAGACTCTTTGCCACCTCTGCCACAAACAGTAGTATATATAGAAGAGTATAAAAACAAAGCAGACAAATCTCCAAAAGAGTTAGCAGAGATTATAGGCAAAGACCCTCTAATCCTCACAACACTTCTAAAAGTTTCAAATTCTGCTATGTTTGGCTTTAAAAAGAGGATAGAGACCTCACAGATGGCAGTTAGTCTTTTGGGTGTGAACTTTACTATCTCACTAGCCCTTGGAAGTGCTATAAAAAATCTTGTGGAGACTTCACTAGAGCCTTATGGTGCAGACTCAGAGAAGTTTTTAGAGACTGCATCTCAAGCGATAGTTTTAGCTTCTAAACTTGCAAACGAGATAGATCCAGATCTAAGAGATAGGCTTCTTCTTCCTACTTTCTTACTTGAGACTGGTAAGTTTATTATCTCAAGGGTCATAAAAGAGAGAGATCAAATGACTGAGTTTTATGAAGAGGTAAAAGTAAGTACAAATATTGCAGAAGTTGAGAAAAAATATATAGGGGTATCTACATCTATAGTAACTGCCACTATGTTTGAAAAGTGGGGACTCTCACAAACTCTTATAGATGATATAAGATATGTAGATGAGCCATTAAATCCTGAAAATAAAAGTTTATTAGTCTCTCAAATCATCCATATTGCAAATAAAGTTTGCAACATCGTTCATCCTTTTAAAGAGGAGTCTATAAAAGAGGCAATAGAGTATGCTAGTGCGAACAACTTAAAGCCAGATGAGCTAGAGAAGATCATAAATGATATGAAAGCAAAACTAGAAGAGTAGGAGTTTAAAAGCCGATTGCCCCGAACAAGTTCGCGGTTCCTTCACAACCGGAACCCAGAACTCGTTCGGGGCTATTAGTCTTTAAACCTTTTTTGGAACCCCGAATTTATTCGGGGCTGTTAGGCTTTAGAGTAGTTTATTCTCAACTAAAATAGAGAGTTTCGCTCCATAAACCTCGTAGCATCCTCATAGCCTTGTCTATGAGCTTTATTTAACCACTCCTTAGCTTTTAATTTGTCAATATTTACTCCATGACCGTAAAAGTAAAAGACACCAACCTGATAAATAGCCCTTAAAAATCCATCGTTAGCAGCTCTTTTGTACCATTCAAATGCAGTTTGAAGGTTTTTTTCAACAATAATACCTTCTGCATAAAAATCTCCAAGCTTGTTCTGTGCATAATTGTTTTCATTTTCAGCACTTCTCTCAAGCCAAAAAAGTGTTTTATCAGCACTGTAGGAGACATACTCAGATTTGTAGTACATCATTGCTAGGTTGTATTGTGCTAGCGAATCGTCTCTCCATGCTGCTTCTTGAAACCAAAAAAAAGCTTTTTGTAAATTTTCTTTTACTCCATTTCCAAAGTAGTATAGTTTTGCTAAGTTATTTTGAGCAACTCTATCTCCATTTTGAGCTGCTTTATCATACCAAAAATAAGCCTTTAGCATATTTGCAGGAGTAGGGTTGTTCTCAAAAAATAGTCCTAAGTTAAGCTGTGCTTCTACAAGTCCATCATTAGCAGCTGCCTTATAATATTG
This sequence comes from uncultured Sulfurimonas sp., assembly GCA_964461645.1. Taxonomy (GTDB): domain Bacteria; phylum Campylobacterota; class Campylobacteria; order Campylobacterales; family Sulfurimonadaceae; genus Sulfurimonas. The sequence goes on from CAYWVG010000031.1 coordinate 2,041, forward strand.
TTCTGCTAAAGAGCTGTCTTTTTTAACCCATATGCCGTGTTCGTACATATATGCTAAGTTATTTAATGCCCTCAAATCTCCAGCACTTGATGCCTTTTGGTACCAAGTAAAAGCAGTTTTATAATCTTTTTTTACACCATCACCACTAAAGTAAACTAGACCTAAACTAAACATCGCACTAGCGTTGTTATCTTTAGCTTCATTTATATATAGGTTTAACTCTTCATTAGTGGCTGCATTGATTGTAGTAGCTAGTATAGATGCAAATATAAGTTTTTTCATAGCTTTGTACTTAGATTTCGCTCTTTAAGAGCTATTTGCTCTTTTGGACTGCAAAGCAGATGATTGTTATGTCCGAGTGCCTGTGACATATAGTAGCAGTCTATCCATTCATTTTCTAAGCCTAAGATAAACTCCAATCTATTCCAAAAAAGTTTATGTAAAAAATTAGTAGATTTAAAGTTAGTCACTTCATCATTTTTTGTTGTGTATATCTCTAAGCTAAGCTCTTTTGTGCCATTTTCATCTAAATTTCTACTGCTTATGATTACGCTTTGTTCCTCTATATCTATATCTATAAAGCCAGTGGTAACTCTTTTACTCATATGAAGAGCAGTCCAGTTTGTATCTAAAATATTTTTATGTTCACTAGAGAAAAAAACTCTCTTAAGTGAGTTAAACAGTTCTTGTTTGTCATCTATCTTAAAAATTTTTGTAGATATATTGTCATTTTTAACTATGTCATCGGCCATCAAAAGAGAGCTCAGTAAGCATACGCTTGTAAAAAAGAGTGAAAAAAGTTTCATATATATATCCTAGCTTGAAGTTCCATAGACACCTAGCATCTCAAATGCAAGGTAGTCTTGTTTGCTCTTTAGTGAATCGCCTATAACTTTGATGTTATGCTCATGAGAGAAATCCACAATCTGCTTTACTACGCCATGTTTGGTGCTATCTTTCTTATAGTCTTGGCAAAAACTTCTATCTAACTTTAAGTATGTTGGTCTTAGCTCTGTTAAGCTATCAAGATTTAAGTCTGTTGGATCGTATTTTTTTATCATAGTCTCTATATTTAACTCTCTAAGTATGCCGTAAAATTTACTAAACTCCTCAAAATTACTAGCTACGCTATAACTAGGTGCCGTAAAGATGATTTTTTTCATAAATTTATTTTCTTTAGATGTTGATTCAAGCCAAGAGATAAAAAGTTTGTTTGTGATGGTTGTTATGGATAGAACTATAGATATCTGATGTTCTATCTCTCCTAACTCTATCTGTTCTAGTGTTTTAATGATTAGCGCTTTGTCAAACTCAGCTACAACACCAAGTCTCTCAGCGACTGAGATAAACTTTCCGGTAGGAATATTCTCAAATGTAAAACTATCTATGATAAGAGGTGATATCTCTTGTATAAGAGTCTTTGGCTCATCTCCAAATTCAACTGTATCGTGAAGATATTGAAGCACGAAATCATTTCTTTGTATGATATCTTTGATACTGCCCTCTAGCTTTTTCATAGACTCAGCTTGCTGTTTAAAGTCAACAATGTGGTAAAATTTACCTTTTTGTGAGATTGCATTCTCATAAGCTTCTTGAGCATTTTCTATATTTGACTCTATGGTTCCATACTGATCAAAAGGTACTGCACCAAAGTAGATAGAGCTGTCAAAGAAATAGTACTTATCTACTAGCTTATCAATGAGTTTTAGTATCTCTTCTAGAATTTTTTCTACTTTTTGTATCTCATTTTCATATAAAATCATAGAAAATTCCCCGCCAAAAAATCTATATATAACGCCATCTCTATCTCTTGAGCTATGGAAATAGTGCTGAAGAGTTTTTGCAAAATCTTCTATTAGTGAGTTTACAATCTCAGGTCCATGATTTTTCGTAAAGACACCAATCTTATCAATCTTTAAGTAGATAACATAGCCCTCTCTGTTGGAGATAAACATATATTTTAAGTCATTTTCAAAAGATTTTTTATTTGGAAGTCCTGTTAGTTCATCACTTCTCTCTTTTTGATAGATAATATCTCTGCTAACAGTTAGGTCATTTGTTGTGTTTATAAACTTCTTGCCAAGTTCAATGATATTTTGACTTAAAATATCAAGCTCTTTAAAGTTTGTTTTTTGCTCTTTGAAGTCAAACATCTTACCTTTTAGTACATTTGCGAGATGGGCATTTAAATTGTCCATAGGACCCTTTAAACTCTTATATATGACAAATCTGTAAAGCAGGTAGGCAAAAAGAGTTACAAGCAAAAGAAGTGAGCCAACCGCTAACATAAAAGTATCTAGTTTCGCATCTAATGATTCTTTGTTAAAGGTGCTTTTGTAAGATATCCAAAGAGAAAACCTATCTTCATCTACTCTTGTAAGTTTTGTTGTCTCATCAGTAGCTCCACTTTGAAAAAACTCTGTTTTAATCTCAAAAGGAACTAAAAAATCTTTAATAACATTATCGCTGATGGCTTGAAACTTTATATTTACACTCTGTAACTCTTTTTTGCCATCAGCTAAAATGAGTTTATAAAATCCTGCGTCAGTAGTCTGTATCTGCGCTATATTTGCATCTATAGTTACATCACTAACAAACCACTCACTCTCTTTAAGATAAACCATATCAAGAAGTGTTTTATCGCTAAAGCTGTACTCTTTTAGCTCTAGTTTTGCATCTACTAAAGACGAAGTCTCTCTTAAGAGATATACAGCATTTTTAAATACTAAAAGACTGTTTTGATCTATAGAATCTTTAGTTATTTGTAGCAATCTTGATTTTAGCAAAGCTTCATCTAGTGATGCTTTTGTTTGTTCTTTAGTCTCTATATGTTTATGATATAAACTAGTAGATATAAAAAATGTAGTAATCAAAAAAGTGATGATATATATCAAAATCTTCATTATTCGTTAAACTTCCTATAGAGTGCTTGTTTAGAAGCTATCTTCTCTATAACTGGCATATACTTTGTCTTTAGCTCTCCAAGTGATTCTAAGGCAAAACTTGCATCTTCATATGTAGGATAAACTCCCATCATAAGTTTTACCCACTTTTTATCTTTAGAAAAATAAAATGCAAAACTATCTTTGGCGATATTTGCATCTTCTATAACTTTTCCTGCTGCTTGCATTGAGGAAAGGGTTGTTATGTTTATGGTAAAACTCTCTTGCTCAGCTGCTAAAAACCTCTCTTTAAAGCTTGTATCTGTTTGAAATTCTGGCTCTTTTTGAGTAAGCAACTCTTTATATTTATCTAACTCTTTCTCATTAACTAGTAGAAGTTTTGCAAAATCATTAAAGTTTTTTTGTACTATATTGATAAGCTCTATTTTTGCTTTTTTATTGTTTTTTAGTTTAAGTTTACCTAGTGCAATAGCTGCTTCAGACTTAGTTATAAAGATGCCATAAGCTATATTTGTTTGAATCTTTTTCTCATTATAAAGTTGATAGATAAAAGAACTATCTTCAATGCCCAAATCATCTACCATACCAAGTGCTTCTATAGAGTTGTCAAACTTAGATATGACTATAGTATAGCTTTGTGAGTCTTGTAGTAAAAAGTTTTCATGAAAAGACAAGATACCTTCAAGTGCAGGTTTTTTGTTAGATACGTCTAGTTTTTCTTTATTTTCTTCTAAGAGGGCTGTTTCTTCAGCTTTTGTAGTTGTTGTGTTTTTATCGATGATGCTTAGAGTGTTATCTAAAATAACATATTCACTATTTGTATCTTTTTTTATTTGAGCATGTTTCATTCTGTAGTCTGATTTTGCCATATCAAGGTAGCTTTCATTTTCAATATCTATATGGAAATACTCAAGTAGTTCACCAGAGAGGCGAAGTATCTCAAAATAATCTTTCATGCTGTCTTGTTGGTTTTGTATAAGGCTTAACTTAGCAGTATTTAACTGTCTTTGAGATTCAAGAAGAACATACAAATCTTGCTCACCATTTCTAAAACTCTCCCAGTAAGAGTCAACCATGGTAGTAGATGCATCTACTTCTTTTTGAGCATTTCTCAAGTTATCTTGAAGAGATGTAAGGGATGTATGAAACTTCTCTAGACCCCATTTTATTCTTCTTATCTCTGCTTTTTTATCAAAGGTTTTTTCTTTTAACTCAGAAAAAGCATTGAGATATTTTTTTTCATCTCTTCCACCATTGTAAAGGTTATAGTTTAAAAGGATTTTTGCGTAAAATCTATCTTCAGTCTCTTCAACATTTTCTTTAAAAGTGATCTTTTCAGCACCAGCAACAAAGTCAACCTTAGGTCTAAAAGCTGATTTTAGTTTTTTAAGGTTATGCTTTTTGCTAAGTATTTGATACTCCATAGCTTGAAGATCAGAGTTCTTCAACAGTGAACTCTCCATCATCTCATCAAAGTTTTTAAGTTCTATTTTTGTTATTTTTTCATGTGGATAAGTTTCTTGAAATGACTCTCCGACTATAAACTCAAAATACTCTAGCGCATTTATATATACTGAGTTTGTTTTTGAAGATAGTGTTTTAGCGTTTGATACACTAGCTTCTATATTGCTAAGCTCTCCAATAGACAAGGCTCCAGCATCATATTTTGTTTTTACGATTTCAAAAATTTTCTCAAGTTCTTCTATGTTTTTATCACTTGTCTCAAGAGATTCCCTTGAAAATAAGACATCTACATAAGAGATAATAGCTTTTTGCATCTCAATCTCTAAGAGTTTTTTATACTCTGCTTTTGAGAGAAGATATAGCGCTCTTAGCCTCTGCACATCATTTTGTGTTTCTCCACCAGCATATAGGTTTTGAGATAATTTTAGGGAGTAAATCTCATCACGATAGTATTTTGAGTCATATATACTTTTGCCATTTTTTTTATCCTCAGCACTTAGTTGTGTTTTTGTTATAGTATATGAGGCATCAACAGATGGATAGTAGTTTGCAAAAGCTATGTCAATATCTCCCTTAGCTTGTAGCATCTTCTCTCTAGCTGCTTTTATCTTATGACTAGAAGAGATAGTCTGAATTACTACATCGATAAGGTCAACTTTTCGTAACTCTTTTTTTGTTTGTTCTATAGAAAGTTCTTCATAATCTTTTTTATCGTCTATCTTGATATTTTTATAGCTTTGTGTGATATCTTGACTTTGAACTACAACTTCATATGCATAAGAGCTTAAAGAAAATATGAAAAATATTAAAATTACTATTTTTTGCACTTAAGATATCCTTATATTAAAAATTATCATCTTTTTTTATTTATGAGTATTACTGCGTATCCAGACTCATGTTCTATTAGATTTTTCTGAGGGATATTCTCTTTTAACCTGACTACTACGTCATCATTTCTATAATCTTTTTTGCGGATAAGATTTCTAATGTTTATAACCCTAGAGAGGGCTAACTGTTTTGCCACAGATGCACTAACTTGATTTTGTGGTTCTTTTATATATATAGAAATATAGTGGCCAAAAAACTTCTCTTTAGCATTTTTTAAAAACTTATCAATATCTTCTATACTTTTATTATCTAAAAATATTTCGTTATCTAAGTATTTAACTATCATCCAATCTTCGTAGATAATATTTTCTTGTCTTACAAAATTATTTATTATATTACTATAGTCCGCACCAGCGCTTGTCATAGCTTGTTCTTTTGAGAGATTTTGAGTTACCTTACTTATTGGCTCTATATTAGATTCAATTGGTTTCATGACATTTTGACTAATTGCTACAGTTCCAGTATAAGATATTTTATATTTAAATTGTGAGTAGTAAGAGATGTTGATGATAAGAACCAACATAAACATCAAAACAACCATGATAACAGAAGCAAAAAGATCTACAAATCCTGGCCATGGGTTAAATGCCTCTACTCTTTTTTTTGACATCTTCTAAACCTTACCATCTAACTTAATAAGGAGTTCTTTTAACATTTCATTGTTTTTTTCTTGAAGTTCTAGCATCGCCTTTATACTTCTTCCAGAGTTAACAGTAGCGGCTGAGAGGTCTTCTATGGAACTAACTAAAGATGATGAGCTTTGATAACTACTTATGTTTAAGTCTTTGATACCAGATGAGATATTCTCTAGTGCAAAAATTTCATTTTTTGCAGCTTGTGATTCTCCATCTATGCTTTGAGATAATATTTTTAAGATATTTTCATTTGCTTTGTTTGACTCTTGCATACTACTTGTAAAATTACTTATCTTATCTGTAAAAATCTCCATAACTTGAGACATTGAAGCTCCACCACTACTGACAACACTACCATCAGACGAGCTCACAGGGGACTCTATAATCAAAGAACTTATCCAATCTTGTATATCTTCTATGAAAATAGCTTGGTTTTTTTCTAGGATATATCCCTTAACGCTAAGTATGATAGCAGATGCAACTCCAAATAAAGATGATCCAAAACCTACAGACATACCACTAATAGGACCATTCAACCTTTTCATAACTTCACCGAGATTTACATCTCCTTGAAGTGAGAGGACAATACCACCCATCTCGCTTAGTGATAGTAGTAGTCCTGAGAATGTTCCTAAAAGTCCTATCATTAAACTCATACTAACAAAAAAAGCAATATAACTCTTTTGATTTATAAACTTCTCTTCAAGCCAGTTTGTAACATCTTTTGCTTCACTATGTGTAAAGTATATATTTTGATGAGAAGCTCTTTGTGCAAACATTTTAGCAACATTTTCTGGAAATATTTTGTCTATGCCATGTAGGTAAAATTCTAAAGATCCACCTTTTTTGTATCGAACAACGGCAAATGTTCCTGTTAGCATCACAAGTTCCATAGTAGCTTTTAAAATAACTACAATACCTATGGCTAAGACTGTTAGTACAGCTATGTTGAATGTTAAGGTAGTAAGGAAAAAATCATAAATAGTTGAGATATTTGAATATACTATAAAAAATATAAATAGCCATAAAATCCCATAAACTTTAAGTATTCGTAATCTACGCATGAGCTAATATCTCCTTAAAGTAAAAACAGTAAAAGTGAGACAATAAGCCCAAGAGTTATCATAACCACTTGATTTGCCATTTTTTGAACCATATTTATAAAACCACTTTTTTCATTGATGCTCTCACCTAAGACTATAAGTCCAATATCAACACCATTTATATCTCTAATGATGGATGAGTTTAAAAAGTACTCTTTATCAGAAATATAGTTTTCGTTAGATAGATATTCTAAAGTTTTATCATCAAGATTACTTATATATGAAACTATTTTACTTTTATGCATGTTGAGATTGACTAGGTGATTTTTACCAATGTCACTATATATGCCATCTCTATTTTTAATAGCAAGAAATGGTAACATTTTTTTATCTAGCAAGAAAGTAAACTCTTTTACTCTTCTGTCAAAACTATCCTTGAGGGAGTAAATACTCTCTTTTGCTTGGATAACTCCAACAACAACTTCATCTTCTATAATAGGCAATAGATAGACATAAAAAACACCATCAAAAAGAACTTCTACGCCGAAAATATTGTTTTTGGTCTGTATAGTAGATACTACAGAGTTACGGAATTTTTCTGCATTATTTTGTGTTGAATAAATTTCAATACTAAGAGTATTTTGATTTTTTTGATTTAGCTTTGTGTTAATATTTTCTTTTATCTTTGTAATAGTTTCTATATCTTTGTCTTGGATAGCTTGAATAAGCGTAGTATCGTAGGAAGCAAGTATTGAAACATCATGAAGCTTTGTCTCTTGAAGTTTTACTAAATCTTTAAACGTATTATTAAACTCATTAGTTTGGCTGATATAGACCTCTTTTGAGATGTTGTCTGTTGTTCTTATTAGCATAAATAGAGCCAAGCCTATTCCTGTACAAGCTACTATAAAAATAGTTGTAAACCACAATCTTTTGTTTTGTTTCAATTTAGTCATTAAGCCGTTAATCATCTTTATAAAACTAAACACTATTTTAATCCTTTGTAGAAGTTGTTGATTTAGCACTCTTCATGTAGTTTCCTTGAAATGTGTATTTTCTATTTACAAAAAATACTTACCATGTTTTTTAAATAATGTCTTTAAAAATAGTCAATATTGTACCCAAAATGTTCTTATATTTAAATATATACAATAATGGGAAACTTTAATGTTCAGTTAAAGCCTTATATTTAATATCTTTCATAGGTTTTAGTAAGTAGTGCAGTATAGTCCTTTTTCCTGTTAATATATTCACATTTGCAGTCATTCCTATTAGTATTGGAGAATTGTCATCAAATTTATAGTTATTTGCTCTTACTTTTATAGTGTAGTAACTACCGCCCTTATCATCAGTTGAACTATCTGGTGATATTCCTATGAGTTTCCCTTTTACGAGGCCATATTTAGAAGATTCATAAGCAGTAATCTCAATAAAAACATCTTGGCCAGGATAAATATACGCTCTATCAGCAGTGTTTATCTTAGCTTCTATCATTAGTTCATCATCAAGAGGAGATATCTCAGCGATAGTATCGCCAGATTTTACGATACCACCGATGGTGTTATAATTGATTTTATTTACTATTCCTTTTGCGGGACTTGTAACTGCTATCCTCGCATCTCTATCAACATCTGTCTGCATAAGCTCTTGTAGTTTTTTTATCTCAATTTGCACTTCACTATTTTCTTGAAGTAGGTTAGATCTGATGTCTAATTTTTTAGAATCTATCTTGTTGAAAAATTCTTGTATTTCGGTCTTTAAAACAGGCATCGTATATCTTGTTTCTTGCAGTTGAGTGTATAATTTTTGTTTTACAGATAGATTTTGTAGATATTTTTCTTTGGATATTGCACCTTTTTTACTAAGTTCTTCTTGGATTTTCATATTTTGTTCTGATAAATTATATTCTATAGAAAGATTTTCAAGTCTTACCTCAAGCTCTTTTAATTGAGCCTTTTTTTGATTGAGTTGTTCTTGTAGTATTGAGAGTTCAGAGCTATCTCTTCTCTTTTGAGACTCAAATAAAGCAATCTCATTCTCTATAATAATTGGGATACTTTGATAAGTATCTTTATCAAAAATTAACTCTTTTTCCTCTTGAAGTAGGGCGGTTATTCTCTTTAGTTTGGCTTGATAAGCTGTAAGTTTTATGATGTTTTCTCTCTGCTCAGATATAAAGTACTGATTTTTGATTCTAAACAATACCTGACCCTTTTCAATCACATCTCCCTCGGCAACTAAGATATCACTGATAATCCCACCCTCTAAGTGCTGCAAAAGTCTAGTCTGACCTGATGGTATAACCTTCCCAACTCCCTTAACACTCTCATCAATCTGGGCAAAATAGGCCCAGACTAAAAAAACAGTTATAAAAACAATGATAGGAAGTACAAAAAAACGGTAGTTCCAACTTCTCTCTTCTAGATATCTATAACTCATTGTTTACCTTTTGATGGAGTTCTGAGTGTTTCTAAAACCTTATCTCTTGGTCCATCAGCTACAACTCTACCATCGCTTATAACTAAAATCCTATCTACTAACTCTAAGGCTGCTAGTCTATGTGTGATAACGATAAGGGTCTTATCTGCGCCCAATCCACTCTTTAATTTATCTATGAGTCTTTTTTCTAGCCCAATATCAAGACCTGAAGTAGGTTCATCAAGTATAAGCATCGATGGTTGTGTGGCTATTGCACGAGCTAGTGAGACTAAGTGTCTCTGTCCAACTGAGAGATTTGCACCTCTCTCTCCAACTTGAAATGCATCGCCTTTGCCAGACTTTTTTATCAAATCATCGAGTCCCACAAAGGTGATAATCTCTAGCATTCTCTCTTTGCTGATGGGACGAAAAAGCTCTATATTTTCTTTTATAGTAGCGTTAAATAAAAATGGCTCTTGAGGCATGATGCCTATGTTTTGTCTTATTTCTACGGGATGAATAGTTGAGATATCGTGATTATCAAGATAGATAGAACCAGAACTAGGTTTATAGAGTCCCATCAGAAGGTTTAGCAGCGTACTTTTACCAGCTCCAGTTTGACCTATGATTCCAACTCTCTCGCCAGCTTCTATCATAAAAGAGACATTATCAATGGCAGGATGATTACTTCCATCAAAAGCAAATGTGACATCCTTAAACTCAATCTTTCCTTTTAGATCTCCAATCCCAGACTCAGCGCTCTGCTTATCTTCAGTTGGTTTTGACATAAACTCATCGATGCGGTCTATGGATTCACCCATCTCTTTTGTTCTAATAACAATCGAAGAGAGGTTCACTATGGGCATCATTGCACGGCTTGCGAGCATAGTGATAGCTATAAGTGCTCCGACGCTTAAGTTTTTCTCCGAGATCTCAAAAACTCCTAAAATAACTACTAGAATAACTACAAGCTGTAGTAAAAACTGAGAGATATTCATAGAGAGAGTGTGAAGAGTCTGTATCCTCATCCCAATGCCATCAGCAAAAGCTACAATATTTCTCCATAGATGCATTCTTGATGGAGTTGCATTACTTAGTTTTATACTCTGTGAGCCTTGAATTGACTCATATATGAAGCTATATTTTAGTTGGAGATTTTCAGAACTATTTTTACTTAGTTTTGAGATAGGTTTTTGCATTAAAAGATTAAAAAGAATGATAAGAACGGCAAAAATAAAAGGTACAACGGCGATAATAGGTGAGATAAGATAGATAACTAAAATGGCAATTATAAAAAATGGAAAGTCTATGATTTGAACCATAGATCTATTTGTAAAAAAGTCACGAACCTGCTGGAGCTCTTTAAAAAGATTTGCTTTGCTTCCTGACATATATTTGTCATGCTGTGTATCGATGAGCATCATCTTTCGCATTAGCTCCTCTTCCCAAAAAAGTCCTAAATCTTTTGAGACTTTCTCTATAATATGACTTCTTGCATACTTTAATATAATGTCAAAGATAAGAATGATTAGAGTCCCGCTAGCTAAGACAAAAAGCGTCTCATATGCTTGATTTGGCACAACTCTGTTATAGATATTCATAACAAAAAGAGGAATTGCAAGAGCGAAGATATTTATAAACAGTGTAAGTACCGCTATCTCTATATATACTCTCCAGTTAGCACGAAGAGGCTCATAAAACCAAGATTTTTCTTTATCTGAATCTAACTGCTTTATATGATTTGTATCTCTAAAGACAAGAAGTGCTTTTTTATATAACTTTAACCCATCAAGGCTAATTTCAAGCTCTTTGTTGTCAGTGGGGTTTATTATGGTAGCTTTGTCTTTTGTTTTTTTGAGGTAGAGCAGTGGATTGTCATTAGCATCAAAGATGATGCAAGGTAGAAAACTCATCTGAATTGTGTCGGCTGAAATTTCTCTTTGGAGCACGTTTAGTTTAAAACTTTTTAAGATCTCTTTAGCATGAGGTATATCAAAGACATCACTTTTGATAAAAAAAGCGCTTATGCTTTTAAAGCTAACATCTCCAAAATAAAAATCTAATACCTGCTTAACGCATTTTAATAATGGATCTTTTTTTAAAGTCTCTTCTGTTAGCACTGTTATAATTATCCTTTTTTTAAGTAGTAGTTATTGTATCTAAAGTAAAGTTAATCTTGCTTATTTCGGTCACAATCTGTTAGCCCCAATAGTTTTGAGAAGATTTTTTAAACTAATACAAAACTCACTTTAGATACAATCACGAAAATATTTTAAAAATATAAGTAGGATTTGGTATGCAAAAAGCAAATATTGAGGGAAAAGTTTGGACTTTTGGAGGGGATATTGACACCGATTTGATAATCGCTGCAAGATATCTTAGTACGTCGGTTCCAGAAGAACTTGCAAAACATGTAATGGAAGATGCAGATCCTGATTTTGTAAAAAATATGAGCGTTGGCGATGTGATAGTAGCAGGTGAGAATTTTGGTTGTGGAAGCTCACGCGAACACGCACCAATAGCGCTAAAAGCAGCAGGTGTCGCAGCGGTTATAGCTCCAACTTTTGCAAGAATTTTTTATAGAAACTCTTTTAATATGGGACTTCCTATCTTTGAACTCAAAGAGAGTGCAGAGATTTCACAAGGAGATAGCATAAGTATTGATATGAACAATGGAACTATCACAAATAAAACTACAAACAAGACATATAAATTCACTCCGATCCCTGAATTTATGCAAGAGCTTATAGATGCTGGTGGTCTTATGAGTTATGCTCAAAATGAAGTAAAAGGTAAATAATGAAAAAATATAAAATAGCACTTATAAAAGGCGATGGAATTGGTCCTGAAATTATAGATGAAGCTGTTAAAGTCTTAGATGCTGTAGCATCTTGTAGTGATTTTAGTTTTAGCTATGAAGAGGCATTAATGGGCGGTTGTGCTTATGATATCACAGGAAATCCACTACCACAAGAGACTATAAATATTGCACTAAGTTCAGATGCAGTCCTTTTTGGTGCTATAGGTGGAGAAAAATGGGATGCGCTTCCTCGTGAGATGCGACCAGAGAGTGGACTTCTTAGATTCCGTAAAGAACTAGGTGTGTATGCAAACTTGCGTCCAGCCGTTGTTTATGATGAACTTATAAATGCATCATCGCTTAAGGCATCAGTTGTAAAAGGTGTTGATTTGATGGTTGTTCGTGAGCTGATTGGTGGCATCTACTTTGGAGAACCAAAGGGCAGAACTGCTGATAAGGGTTGGAACACTATGGTTTACACTCGTGATGAGATAGTACGCATAGCACATCAAGCTTTTAAGATAGCAATGCAGAGATCTAAAAGAGTTTGCTCAGTTGATAAAGCAAATGTTTTAGATG
>CAYWVG010000032.1:0-14577 GCA_964461645.1 uncultured Sulfurimonas sp.
ACTAAAACAATCCTCGTCAAATAAATTTTTAAAAGTATAACAAATGAAGCTATCGAGAGTGTTTAATGGGCTTTTTTTCTCTAAGTTTGTCTTTTTTACTCTTGCCCTTTCCTTTTACTGGAGCAGGACCTTTTGTCTTTTTAGGTGCTTCTCCAACTAAAGCAAAACCTTCCACACTCTCTCGCCTTAACTCTATATCACTTCGTTTTTCTATGAGTTTAAAGTGTTCCATATCTTCATAATCTATAAAACTTATTGCCACTCCAGATTTACCAGCGCGCGCCGTTCGCCCTATCCTATGAATATAATCAGCAGGAGATCTAGGTAAGTCATAATTTATGACACAGTCAATGTCGCTGATATCTAGTCCACGAGATGCTATATCAGTTGCAAAAAGTATGTTTACTTTTTTTTCTTTAAACGCTAAAAGTGTCTCATTCCTAGACTCTTGCTCTAAGTCGCCGTTAAAAGATGCTGCTTGAAATCCATACTTTCTAAACTTCTCAGCTATGTTATCAGTTGCTCGTTTATTTGCCATAAAAACTAGCACCAGCTCCCATTTGTTCTCCCTTAAGAGCGCTCTTAGAAGTGGTCCTCGATTTTCGCGGCTAACTTCGATAACTCTTTGGTTTATCGCTTCTACTGTTGTAGTCTCTTTCACACTAACTTCTATAGGATTTTGTGTGATTTTTGAAGCAATACCTTGCATCTTTTCTGGATAAGTTGCTGAGAAGAGAAGGTTTTGGCGTTTTTTAGGAATGGATGCTAAAACAAGTTCTAACTCCTCTGCAAACCCCAAATTAAGCATCTTATCTGCTTCATCTAAGATGAAAAATTCAATATGTGAGAGGTTCATCTGCTTTTTACTCAAAACATCTAAAAACCTCCCAGAAGTTGCAACTAAGATATCACACCCATGTTGGATCTCATAGAGCTGATCGCCAATGCTCTCTCCACCAATAACACTTACAACTTTAGGCTCTTGCTCTAAATTTGCCCCAAAAATCTTAAAAGCTTCTGCAACTTGCTTGGTCAACTCTCTAGTCGGTGTTAAAACAAGCACCTTGATTTTAGCTTTTCCTTCGCCTCTACTTTTAGACCAAAGTTCTAAAGTTGGTAAAACAAAACTAGCACTCTTTCCACTTCCTGTTTGAGCCATCGCCATAATATCATGACCTTCTAGAACAAGTGGAATAACTTTTTCTTGAATAGGAGTTGGCTCTATGAAGTTATTTTTTTGCAAAGCAAGTTGTATAGGTTTTGATAACCCAAGTGTAGAAAATGACATATGTGGCTTCCTTATTAGTAAAAAGTATTTTAGTAGATAGGGCATTATAGTGAGAGTTATTCCTATTTTAAAATAGGTCTCAATTTAGCCCCTCTTTTTATATTTAAAAATTAAATATTATATTAGAAAAAAATGAGCGATGATCAAATAGCTAATAGCATCCCATTTATCTTCAACCACACTTTTTTCTCTTCATAGTTTGGCATTATTTTAGATACTTCTCTCCAAAATCTTTCATTGTGCGTATGGATTTTTAGATGCACCAACTCATGCGTGATAATATAATCAATAACGCCAATAGGCGCCATGGCGATTTTATAGTTAAAGTTTAAGGTTCCTTCTTTTGTACAAGAACCCCATCTAAATCCTAGATCCATTATGTTGAAATGTGGTTTTAGGACATTTGCATCTTTACATATTATCTTTAGTCGTTCATCTATTTTAGATTTTAGATGCTCTTTGTACCACACTTTAAACATATCTTGTGCTTTTACTTGCTGTTTCTCTCCAAGAGTGAACCAACCATTTTTTAGTTTAAGCTCACTACTCTCTTGTACAATTTTAAGTCTATAATTTCGCCCTAGATAGCTAAAGCTTTCACCTGAAATAAACTGTTTTTGAACTATGTTTTCTTGTATGGAGTTTTTAAGTGCCAATTTTTCCCAAATCCATAATCTTTTTTTATGGATGTGTTTTTCTATCTCTACTTCGTCCAAAGCATGTGGAGCATTTACTACAACTTTTGCATCTCGCTCTATTGTGATACCTATACTTTTACGACTAGAACGGATAAGCTCATACTCAATTTGCAAACTTTAAACCTTGCAACTCTTTTTGGTTCTCTTCTGTAAGACTCATAAACTGCTCTTTTATAGCTGATATGTTTTTTATAAGACTTTTCTCTTTTGAATCTGCTACTAAGCTTACAAGATAATTTTGTAGCCTGTTTCTACTATTTTCTCCTGTAGTTCCCCAAAAGTCAACTCTCTCTATCTCTCTAGTTGTCATCTCAATGGAATCAATAATTAGTTTGATGATTTTATCTTTTTGCTCTTCTTTTATCTCTTCATCATAAAAACTAAGCAACATGTCATAGAATGGCATACAGACACCACAACCAATCTTCTCAAAAACTTCTAAAATCTCTCTCCCACCAACCATATCTTCTTTAAACTTTGAGAGTTTCTCTACTAGCTTATCCCACTCATCTTTGTGATTTGCAATAATCTCTTCTAGTTTTTGGGCTAAAGATTTATAGTAGTGTGGATCTTTATCTATGTTGATTCTTATGGTATATCTTATGGCATGTTCCATCTCAGATGCAACAGCCTTGTCTGGTCTATCTTTTATGGCATCTTCAAACTCATCGTCAAATATCGATATAGGTCGCACTTTTGTCTCAATACCCTTACTTACCAAATGCTCATTTATAAGTTTTTTAACCTTTTCTCCTACACCCTCAATAAGAAGCTCTTCATCTCTATAACGCCTATGTGCTTCGTTTTTTATAAGTCCTAAAACCTTCACATCTCCTAGCAAATATCCCTTTATAGGGTGTGGCAATATAAAGTCGATGAGTTTTGTGTACTCTTTATAGTGCATCTTAAATTCGGCTCTTAGTTGTTCATCCCCTAACATCACAACTGCATCTTCTAGTGTATGTTCATTTATCTCATCTACTCCATTTTGAGCAAAAAACTGCATCACTTTTCTATGAGATAGTTCTAACTTTGTAAGCTCCTCACTAAAGTCTTGCATCACATCTGCTACATCTTCATCTTCATAGTTTGCAAGAGCCTCTTTTAGATGCGCTCCTACTCCATAGTAGTCAACTATAAGCCCTCTAGTTTTGCCCTCATAAGTTCTGTTTACCCTAGCAATGGCTTGAAGAAGATTGTGAGCGGTTAGTTTTTTATCAAGATACATCACTTGCTCTATTGGTGCATCAAACCCAGTTAGTAACATATCGCTCACTACCAAAAAAGCTAAGTTTGATCTCTCTAGTGGCTTTTTAAACTCTGCTACTGTTTTATCTTTATGTGATTTTGTAGTGTATTCTTTAGTAAACTCATCACTATTGTCATTGTGTTTTGCAGAGATAACTACACTAGATCTAAGCTCGCCTATCTCCTCTTTATGCTCTTGGAGTGCTTTGTTGATAGCTTCGTTATAAAGAAGAGCAGCTTTTCTTGAAGATGTTACTACTTGAGCTTTGTATCCATTTGGCAAGATATTTTTTATGTAGTGTTCTACCATATTTTTAGCTATCGCTTCTACTCTTTTTGGAGCTTCAAGTATATCCCCTTTTGTTCCATACTTTTGCTTTATAACTTCAACTTGTTCAGGTGTTAAGTCTGCAAACAAGTCTTCAAACTTAGTATCAAACTCACCTCTATTTTCCAGCACATCGTTTGATGTCATACCCTCATATATTATGGGAACTGTTGCACCATCTTCTACCGCTTCACGGATTTTATAAGTATCTATATATGTTCCAAATGAGCCTATGGTTTTTGCAACTGGTGTACCTGTAAATGCGATTTTAACAGCATCAGGAAGAGCCTGTCTTAGAGCTGAGCCAAACTTAGAGTATTGAGTACGATGAGCCTCATCGATGAGTACTATAACTTTTGAGCTATCAACTCCATCGTTTACTTTTTCAAACTCTCCATCATTGAACTTTTGCATCATAGTCATGTTGATGTTACTTACATCATTTGAGAGTTTTTTCTTCAAGTCATTACCATTAGCAGCCACTAAAATCTCTTCGCCTATAAGTGTAGCTGTCTCTTCTAGTTGCTCTTGTAAGTCACTTCTATCTACTATGAAAAGTATCTTATAGTCTTGTAGCTCCTCTATGCCTCTTGAGTGCTTTACCAAAAAGACCATAGTAAGAGACTTTCCGCTTCCTTGAGTGTGCCAGATGATTCCATTTCTCTCTTCTAGCGTTTTTGCTTCTAGGATTCTTTTTATGGTCTTTTTGACTGCTCTGTACTGCTGATACCTACAGACTATTTTGACTCTTTTTCTACCACTTCCCATAACAACTATGAAATCTCTCATGATTTCTAGTAGATTTTGCGGATGCAACATCCCAGCTACTAAAATATCCTGCTCATCGGCTCCAAACTCACTCAAACTTTTTGGATATGGATCCTTCCAACTTAAGAAGTGTTCAAGGTTAGAGCTTATGGTTCCACTCTTTGCCTGTGTCCTACAACTCACCACCACAAAAGCATTGGTATGAAAAAGTTTAGATGCACCCTCGCCCACCTCGGTTCCTCTTGTATTCATATAGCGTTTAAGCTGCTTTACACCTTCTGCTATAGGATCTGTAATATCTGGAGCTTTACACTCTATGACAACTAATGGGACGCCATTTACAAAGAGTGTAATATCTGGGACAATGGTCTGAGCACCCTCAACTAAAAACTGCGATACTGCTAAGAAGTGATTGTTTTGTATGTTTACGAAGTCTATATATTTTACAGTTGGAGACTTTGCACCTGTTGTGTGATTTAGATCTACAGATGTGTTTTCTATGAGTAAAGAAGTAGAAGCAAGATTGTTTTCAAAAAGTGAAGAGTGGTTGATGTTTTTGAGTGTGTTTATAACTTCTTTTACTTGCTCATCTATTAGCCAACCGCCATTTATCTTTAGTAGTGAACTCTTTAGAACATCTTCAAGTATGACATCTTTAAAACTCTCTCGCCCTAAAAGTGCATTAGTAGTGCGGTGTTTGTTGTCACGATCGGATATGCTCAAAACATCCCAACCCAAACTTTTAAGCTGTTCTAAAAACTTATCTTCCACAAAAGCCGCTTCTCTTATCCAACTACTCATTTTTACCCTCTTTGTTTAACTTTTTTTATTTTTATCAAATTTAGCCTCTCTTAGTTCGTTTTAGAGCTTCAACTTGGACTATGGATTTCCTTAGTTCATTTTAGAACCTTAACTTGGACTATAGATTTCCTTAGTTCATTTTAGAGCTTCAACTACTACTATAAGCATCTAAATATCTACTAAAAGCATAATGCTTATTTCTTTGATATCCAGTAATTTCTTTTAAAATATCTTTTTCTTCAAAATCTTTTACAAGTAAACTTGCTGTAGTTTTAGCAATATCTAACTTCTCTACAATATCATTTATGTTCAAAATAGGTTTTTGATATAAAAACTCTATCAGTTTACTTGCGTTATGAGCTTTTTTTCCAAACTCTATCACTTTTGTATCCATATCTTGTTTGATATTCAAAATAGTTTGAAAAGTTTCAACTCCGCTATTTGCAGTAACTATCACAGCTTCTAAAAAGAACTTTATCCAATGGATAATATCGTTAGTAGTTCTCACATTTGTCAAAGCTTCATAGTATGCACTCTTATTTTTTTCTATAAAATCAGAGAGATAAAGTGATGGCTTTTTCAGAAGTCCATTACTCACAAGATAAAGAGGAATAAGAAGTCGCCCAATCCTACCATTTCCATCTAAAAATGGATGGATAGTCTCAAACTGATAGTGTGCAATAGCTATTTTTATAAGATGTGGTACGAAAATTTCTTCATTGTGTAAAAACTTTTCTAGGTCACCCATAAGTTCATTTACTTTGTCATGATGTGGTGGGATAAAATAAGCTGTAGCTAAACTAGCACCTCCTATCCAGTTTTGAGATTTCCTGAATTCCCCTGGCTGTTTTGATGCTCCTCTTACACTATTTAGAAGTGTCTCGTGGATATTTCTAATCAAACGATTTGAGATAGGTATGTTTTCAAGCTCTTTGATAGCCATATTCATAGCATCTACATAGTTTCGCACCTCTTGCCAATCATCTCTTTTCTCTGGATCAATTTGCTCTTTTGATATAAGAACTTCATCCATCTGGGTTTTGGTACCCTCTATTTTGCTAGAGGTGTTTGCTTCTTTTGTGATGTGCATCTGTATAAATATATCTACATTTGGGACTATCATAGTAAAAGCATTGAGTTCACCTAAAGCTCTTGTAGCATCTTCAAGCATTGTATTTATCTGTGGGTCATTCCATGTAAATGTATGGTTTATCATCTCTGGCAAGAAACTTTTGTATTTGTACTCTTGTTGTAATGCACCTGCTTTAAAATCTTTTAAATTCATTTTATTTGTACTCCTTATCCACAATTATCTCCCAGTATCCGCCTCTAGCACCGCCTATTCGCTGGATAATCTTTTGCTCTTTTAATTTTTTGATATGCTTTTCAATTGCTGTTGTGCTTATTTCAAGTTCACTTGCAAGTGCTGTGATTGCTATTTTTGGATTAGATTGCATAAGTTTTATGATACTTTGCTGTGTTTCACCCAACCTTTTACCCAACCTTTCACCCAACCCATCAGGTAAACTTTTTTCTTGATTAAAATAAAACTCAACCCACAAACCATTTTCCCATCTAAACTCTGGTGTGATACCATTAAATTTTTGAGATTCTTCTATGATTTTCTCTATTCCTCTACCCCATGATTCTATGTTTTCTAAAGAAATTTCGTAAAGCTCGTTTTGGGATTCGTTGATTTGTAATTTCAAAAGCTTCTCCATATTTCCAAATCTTCCCACTCTTTTATAAATCCCATAGCTTCCATATCTACATTTTCATACTTTTGCAAAAGAGTTTTTATCTTGTTTTTAAAATCCATTTCATCATCTCCGATGCAAGTAAGGATATATTTAATAACACTCAAAGCAAAAAATACTTTTTTTTTACTATTTATCAATGGTGCAAAAATAGGCTTATTTCGTGGTATTTCAAAACTAACTCCCAAAGTTTTATTCCAAAGCCTACTATGATGAGCACATGCATTTCTAACACTTGAAAGTGCTTTAAACAATTTAAAAAACACAACTTTATTGATATTTCCCATTTTTGCTATAATTTGTGAATGGTAATAAGCTATTTGTGTTCGTAAATATATCTCAATCACT
Source organism: uncultured Sulfurimonas sp. (assembly GCA_964461645.1). Classification (GTDB taxonomy): domain Bacteria; phylum Campylobacterota; class Campylobacteria; order Campylobacterales; family Sulfurimonadaceae; genus Sulfurimonas. Next base: position 7,237 of record CAYWVG010000032.1, read on the forward strand.
TCAATAGATTCAAAGATAATTTTTCTAAGTTCGGTATCAAAATAATAAAGTTTAATAATATCTTCAAAAGTTGTATTTGGCAAAAAATAAGCACTAATTCTATAATAATTTATATGTTCTAGTTTTGATAAAGTGTATTGTTCATTTGAAATAATAAATTTTTTTTCATAAAGTTTTTCTAACTGTTCTTGAAATGTTTTATGCTCTTTGGTGTAAAGGTTGTTTTGATTTTTTAACTCTTGGAGTTGTTCGCGAAGATTACTCATAAAGAAGACCCTCTCTTTGGCACATTGTTAAGAGGTGGAGGGGGTGTGTTGATGAGATTGTAACCAATTGCATCTTTAAGGTTTATTAAGCTCAAACTTTCACTATTGGCAAATGCACTTATCCATTTGATATACTCATCTTTGTATAGTCGTTTAAATTCTATGTTCAATCTATATAAATTTATAGGTTTGTCAGAATTTGCAATATGCATTTTTTGCATATTGCTTTTTTCATCAACTTCATTATCTCTAAATATGTTGTTTATATGCCTACTAATAACACTTTGATCTTTTTCAAAAATATCAGATAGTTGGGATTGAGTAAGCCAAATAGTTTCGTTTTGTACTGAAATATCCAGCTCTAACTCACCATCGTTGTAGATAATGATGTTTGATTTAATTGGCTTAGCTATCATTTAAATCCTTCAGATAATTTAGTGAAACACTTATCTTTATAAGATTGTTTAAATTCTATGTTCTGGGATTCTTTGAGTTGTAGGTTCATATTGATCTTTCCATTATAATCTAGCTTTTTTATACTCTAAATATCATTTTTAAATTTTGAATTCGCTTTTGATTTTATCTTAAATCTTACATTATCAATAAGTTGGTTCATATCAATCTTCCCTAAAGAAAAATCAATACAAGATTTTATACCAGTTTTAGCACTTGCTACATTTGCATCATCTTTATCTAAAATATTTATTTGCATTTCATTAAATTTATCTTTTTGACAATCATCATTATCTAATGCCATGGCAATATTTGTAAATAGCTGTGAAGCATGAATAATTGACTCTTGTACATCACTATTCGATTTAATGTACAAATTCAATATAAAAATATTGTCTTTATCATTAAAAGAATGAAATTCAAAACCAACAGTTTGTAAATTATGAATAATATGCAACAAGGAAGCTTCACTCCGTATGTTAAAATTTATACTTTTTGCTTCATCTGTCATCATAATTTCTTCAGTATAATTTAAATAGATAATTACTTCTGTTAATCTTAAAACATTATAAACACTATGTACATAAAATGCTATCTCTTTGAGTTGACTATGACTCAGCATTTGAGTTTTTCGATTAATTCCTTTTCCATAAGCTACTTCAATATTGTCTTTAGTAATATCAAAATCTTTGTGGTCTGAAATATTTCTCCATTGACTAAATACAATATTAAATATTGGATCTTTAGTTAATTCATCAAAATTATTTAGCAGATTTAGTATATCTCCAAATGTTTTAGATGATACATCTACAAGCGTGTTATCTTTATTAAATTTCCATATTTTGTAAAATAATTCTATTCGTGGTTTGTAGCAACTTTCTAATGTATAATTTATCACATCAAAATAATATTCTGCTAAATCTCTTGGAGAGTATAATGAAAGATCTGTAGGTTGTCTAATATAATATGATAAATACAAACTATCAGCTTTTGAAACTTTTGATAAATTTAAAGCCAATTCTTTAATAACTTGATCTTTATCTTTTTGTATACAATCACTAAAAACTTTTAGAATTTTTTCGAGTAATTGCTCGAATTTTTCTTTTTTTGCTATATATTTTATATAACTAACCAGCTCCGTTCTCAGTAACTCTTTATTTTTGAAAAATGTCTCTTCATCCCTAAAGTGTTTCAAAAAAACTTCTTTTATAACTTGATTATAGTCATCAATTGTCAAATTAACATCATATTGCAGTGTTCTAAAAATATTATGCATTTACCCTCACTTTTCCACTAAGTAAATCACTCATAAGTCCTTTTTTTAGTTCTTGGAGTTTTGATAGGTTTTTTTGTTCTGATTCTATCTTTTTATCTTGAGTGTTTAGGATTTTGGCTATTTGTTTTTGTTCTGTGATTTGTGGTAATAATAATCTTAAAGAAAATAGACTTTCTTGATTAATATTACTATTAGCACTAACAGTACTTTTTTGAAGAAGTCTCTGCCTAAATAACTCATCATGAAAATAGTATTTTTTATAATCGTTATTAAAAATCTTTTCTTTTGAACGAAATCTAATAATAAATCCGCTATAAATAGTATTTAGCATATCTTCTTTAACTAGTGCTGTCAAACCAACACCACTAGGCTTTACAGATGAGCGAATAAATAAAACATCACCTTTCTTTAAACTGTAGTTTTTTAATTCTTCCTTAGTTGCATTGACTAAATCAAAATCACTATGTTTAATTTCCCAATGTCCAAATACATCTTGTAAATTTACAAAAGGTATCCCAAAACCAAAATCATCTTTAGATTTATTAACACCATTTTTAAAATTACCAATTTCTCCTAAGCTCACAACCTCCCACTCTTCTGGGATTAGTCCTAGTTTGCTTTGTTTGTAGGTGTGGGTTTTGGGTGAGCGGATTTTGTCTTCTTGGTCTATGCCGTTTGTTAGTAGCTCTTGCATGAGAGCTTTTTTGATATTTTTCTCTTTTTCTATGATTTTGTTTGTGTTTTCTATGTTTTTATCTAGTGTAGAGAGGATTTTGGCAATTTTTTCTTGTTCTTTTTTTTCTTTTGGAATTAATACTTCAACTGTCTTTAAATCAGACTGATTTAATTTAGAACGAGTTCCACCTCTAATGTAGCTAGTTATATTTTTATGCTCAAATGAATAGAATAAATAATCAAATTCAACATTATTATTAGGTTTTAATACATGTGCATGATTATTTATCCAAGATTTTCCACTGATTTTAAAAGCTATGGGTTTTTTTTCATACTCATCAAAATTACCACCATCTTCTGCTAATAATATTAAATCTTCATCAAATATATGATCATTTATGTAATCAACAATTGTATTTGCACCATAGTAAGGAATATGTCCTTTCATGTTTTGTCGTTCTTCATCATTTAAAGGAATTCTCAAATTATCTAATATTTTACAAAGTGATGATACTTGTTTTATCTCCCACCCTTCAGGCACAACAACCCCACTCATAAATAACCCAACTCACTCAAAAACTCTTTTATCTCACTTGTTGCTTTATCTCGCTCTTTTTCTATCTCGCTAAGGCTTACTTTGTACTTGTCCCATAGGTTCTCTATGGTTTTTATGATGCTTTGTTTTTTCTCACTTAGGTATCTCTCTGCTTCACTCATCGCATCTAGTTTTAGCTCTGTTATCACTAGCTCTTTTATGTTTGGTGTCTCTTTAAATAGTTGTTTTTTTAGCTCTAGTATATGCTCTCTTATTATTACTTTGTCGTTTTCTACTTTTGAGTTTTTTAGCTTTTTGCTAAGCTCTTGTAGTTTGGTATGTAGTGGTTTTTTTACATCTGTTAGTGAGTCTATAAACTCTTGGTTTGAAGATATAAAAGCATCACTTAGTAGCAAAAAGTCGTAACCGTTGTTTTTGATGGACTTGATGGTAAACTTGTTTTTTACCCACCATGATGCAAATATCCCTCGCACTTTAAATCTATCTAGCACCACACTACCATCAAAGGCACTCTCTATAAGCTCATAGCCACTTGTGTAGAGTGTAGCTATGTTGCTACTCTCATCATCTACAAGATTTTGGTAGTTGTCATACCATGTGGATACTTTCTCATTTACTCGTGCATCTGTAGTTATAAATGCTTCACTACTCTCTAGTAGCTCTCTTATGTTTTGCTTCTCTTTTATGCTTGGTAAAAAGTTGTAGTACTCTTCATCTTTTGACTCAAAGAGCATCTCGTGAGTGACACCGTAGCTACTCATAAGCTCGCTGTTCCACTCTTGTTTTGGCACACCTCCAACTAAGTGTGCTTTTACATCGTGCGGGGTTGGTGGTGGAGTGTTATCTACATATCTTCTTATGTTTAGGTTGAAATTCTCTTTTTTTATATCTTCTAGGCTTACAAGTTTGGAGTAGTTTTCTAGTTCAAGATGGTTTTGATAGACGAAGTTTATCTTCTCTATATCTTCAGCACGAAGTAGGTTTTGGTTTTTGCCCTCTTTATACTCTGCATCTGCGTTTATAAAGAGTATCTTGTCATCTTTTTTGGCTTTGTTTATTATAAGTAAAGATGCAGGGATGCCAGTACCATAAAAAAGCCCACTTGGTAATCCTATGACTGCTTCAAGGATGTTTTTCTGCTCTATAAGTTCTACTCTAAACTCCCCCTCAACACTTCCACGAAAAAGCACTCCGTGAGGCATAACTACGCCCATCTTGCCTTTGTCCTTGAGTGAAGAGAGCATATGTTGTACAAACATATAGTCGCCCTTCTTGCCGTTTTCTGGCATGAAGTGAGAGAACCGCTCTTTGAACTTTAGATTTGCTTTTGTGTAGTTTTGGCTAAATGGTGGATTTGCTATCACTCTATCAAACTGCATGAGTTGCCCATCTTTTGTATGTAGTGGGTTTTCTAGCGTATCATCGTTTTTTATGTCGGCGTTTGTTATGCCATGGAGTATCATATTCATCTTACACATCGCCCATGTTGTGGCTATGGCATCTTGTCCGTGAAGTGAGAAGTTGTCAGAGTTGTATATCTCTTTTATGTGCTCTTTTGCTTGTATGAGCATACCGCCACTTCCCACAGTTGGGTCGTAGATGCTCATGCCAGGTTGTGGGTCTAGGATTTTAGTAAGAAGTGTTACCACTCCGCTAGGTGTGTAAAACTCTCCTGCTTTTTTACCAGCACTATCTGCAAAGTACTTTATGAGGTACTCATAAGCAGCACCCAAAAGGTCTGGAAACTCAAAGTCTTCATCACGAAGTCTTATCTTGTCAAAGTGTTGTATGAGTTGGATGAGTTTGCTATCGCTTATCTTAGAGTTACCCACTTTTTTGTTGAAGTCTATGTGCTTTAGTACATCTTCAAGAGATGTCATGTTAGCTTCTTCTATGCTTGAGAGTGCTATGTTTAGAGCTTCACCTAGGTTTTTTTTGAGATGTCTTAGGCTTTGCCATCTAGCATCTTGTGGGATGTTAAACGAAAAACTATGACCCTTTAGTAGCATCTCTATAGTGCTCTCATCATGTCCATCTTTTTGGTATCTGTCTTTTACTTTGGCATACTCTGCCTCGTACTGATCTGAGAGTCGTTTAAGAAAAAGCATACCAAAAATGTATTCTTTAAATTCACTAGCTTCCATCTTACCACGAAGAATATCTGCTGCTGAAAATAGGTGCTGTTCGAGTTGAGAGAGTGTGAGTTTTTGCATATATATGATTCCATAATGTTAAATGAATATTTTATTAAAGTAATTATTTTAGCTTAAAGTTCTTAAATGAGTTCTGGAAGTCTTTAAAAGTCAATTGTTTATGAAGTACTAAAAATTTTCTCTAATTACCTCTTCTATTGATTGAATTTCTTCATCTGTTAATAGCGGGTAATATTTTTCTTTTTTTATTTTAGATAGTTTTTTATCGTTTTGCAAGATAAAAGTAATCAGACTTTTTATCTTGTTATCAGGCATTTGAATTATTTCATTAATAGCCTCATATGAGTTATCAAAAGCACTTAAATATTTTAGCTCATCAGGCAAAGTCTCTTTTATGGTCTTCTCTACACATTGATAAATAAATTCACAACTTTTCGTACAATCATAATATCTATATAGATCATCCGTATCATTAAGTACTATTACATTTCCACTATTTGTAGCTTTGTACTCTATCAGACTCATTAACGGCTCTGTATGAGATACTAATATATCTCTATATTTTTCTATCTCATCTAAAATAACATTTGAAATAGGAAAAATCATACCTTTAGGATAAAAATCTCTATTTGCTAAAACATGATGAATGAGATATCTGTGTATTCTTCCATTTCCATCTTCTAAAGGATGTATGTACACAAATGAAAAAGCTATTATAACTGCTTGTAAAATAGGATCAATATCAATATCGCTCAATTTAGTTTCTAGCTCTATCCAGTCTTGTATCAGAGTATTTAGATCTTTGCTCTTTGCTCCTATAAATTCTGGTATTGGATAATTTTCTCTATCTCTGTCACCTAAAAATACTTCATCATCCCTCAACCCTATTTTTATAAATCTAGAATCTTCTAAGAGTATTGCATGAAGTCTTTTTATTTCATCTATGCTCAAAGGAGTTTTACCAGCCTCATTTATAATCTTGCCCCAATTTTCAATCCTGTTCTTTGGAGGACGCTCTCCTTCTATCTCAAATGACGCTTTTGAATCTGATAGCAATAAAAAGCTGGCTACTCTTCTAATAAGTGCTTTTGAAACTCTACCTATTACCTTTGATATTTCATTACTTAGGTTTGCATCTATAAAACTTTGAAGTTTTTTTGTTCTTTTTATAATTGGACAAAAGTTTTGAGTCCCAAGAAGATTATTGTTGATTTTATGTCGTTTTGATTTTATATGTTTTTGATTGACAATATACTTCTTTTCATCCAATAGATCATCATACTTGCCAGCGGAAAGGTCTTGAATCGGTAGCTCTATTTTTAGTAAAAATTCGTATAAAAACCATATTTTTTTACTTAGAATTCGTTTAGGATTTGCACTTATATTTTGTGATATATCTTCAATTGTAAACATAGCTAATACTCTTTTTAGTACCAACAAATCTAAATACTCATGTTTTATAGCAAATTCTAAATGAGTGTAAGGCATGTCCTCAACCATAAGTTGTGCATCAAATATCATCCATTTACCATTTCTTAATATTTGTGATGCCAACCTTTTTTCACTTATGCAGCATAATTGTCTCAATGGTAAATTAAGGTCAAAGTTATTTATCAACCATGAATAGCCAATCAATTTGCATGATTTAGGAAGTATCTCATTTTTAAAAGCTATCACCATATTGAGTAGTCACCTTACTGGGATTTTATTAATCTGATAGGGAAATTATTAAAATAATAACTTATTATCGGGATTAATTTAATTTGCTTGTAGTATATCGTATATATATTTATATTTTAGGTATTTTATTAATGTAGCTGTAGTAATTCTAAAAACAAATATAATTTTTACTGAATTGGCGTTACTTAAGAACTATGGTTTATTTAAGATAATCATTTGAAAGTGCAGTGTGTAGGTGGTGGGTCCTATGTGACTCGAACACATGACCACTCCGTTATGAGC
>CAYWVG010000033.1:0-14510 GCA_964461645.1 uncultured Sulfurimonas sp.
TCGTAACCGTGGTTACGCTCGTTCGGGTTATACTCTAGCATTTGGTGATATCGCTGTTAAAGCGGTTGAAGCAGGTCGTATTAACTCTCGTCAGATTGAAGCAGCTCGTATTTCAGCTACTCGTCATATTAAAAGAAATGGTAAGATTTGGATTCGCGTGTTTCCTGCTAAGCCTTTAACTTCTAAGCCTCTTGAGACTCGTATGGGTAAAGGTAAAGGTTCAGTTGATCAATGGGTAATGAACATTAAACCAGGTCGTATCATATTTGAAATGGCTGGTGTTCCACATGATATAGCGCGTGAAGCGTTAGCTCTTGCAATGCACAAGTTACCATTTAAGACTAAAATAATTACTGCGGAGTTAAGCAATGAAATATATTGATTTAGCAGATAAGAACGTAGCAGAACTTAAAGTTATGCTAAAAGAGAAAAAAACAGAATTGTTTACTCTAAAGATAAAACAAAAGATGATGCAATTAAATAATACTAGTGAACTTCGTGTCGCTAAAAAAGATATTGCTAAAATCAACACTGCTATAAATGCAGTGGCAAACTAGGGGCCAGAGTATGACACATAAGCGTGAAATTCAAGGTAAAGTAGTTACTATTGCAGGGCAAAAAACGGTTTCTATCGTTGTAGAACGCCGTGTAATGCATCCTCGTTACCACAAAGTTGTAAGACGTTTCAAAAAGTACTTAGTACATGATGAGCGCAATGAAGTAAAAGTAGGTGATGAGATTACAGCAGTAGAGTGTCGTCCACTTTCAAAAACTAAATCTTTTAGACTTAAATCGGTTATAAAAGGAGCAGAGTAATGATTCAAGGTTTTACTCGTCTTAATGTAGCTGATAATACAGGTGCTAAAGAGATTATGTGTATTAAGGTACTTGGCGGTTCAAAACGTCGTTACGCAACAATAGGCGATGTTATAGTTGCTTCTGTTAAAAAAGCGACTCCAACTGCTAAAGTTAAAAAAGGTAAAGTTGTAAAAGCTGTTATCGTTAGAACTGCTAAAGAGGTTCACCGTGAAAATGGTTCTCTTATCCGTTTTGATGACAATGCAGCTGTTATACTTGATGACAAGAGAGAGCCAATAGGTACTCGTATCTTCGGACCTGTTGGTCGTGAAGTTCGTTATGCTGGATTTATGAAAATCGTATCTCTTGCACCGGAGGTTGTTTAATGGCAAAATTTAAATTTAAAAAAGGCGATACTGTAGAGATTATCGCTGGTGACGATCGTGGAACTAAAGCTAAAGTACTTTCTGTTATGCCTAAGAAAAACAAGGTAATAGTAGAGGGTTGTAAAGTAGCTAAAAAAGCAATCAAACCAACTGAAGACAATACTAAAGGCGGACATATCAATAAAGAGATGCCAATAGATGTTTCAAATGTTCGTAAAGTGGAGGCATAATAATGGCTCGTTTAAAAGATAAATATTTAGCTCTAAGAGCTGAATTACAGTCAGACTTAGGCGTTAGTAATGCTATGCAAACTCCTAAACTAGAGAAGATAGTAATCTCTGTTGGTGCTGGTTTTGCAATGAAAGATAACAAGCTAATCCAAAATATCGAAGATACTATAACTAAGATTGCTGGTCAAAAAGCAACTACAGTTATAGCTAAAAAATCAGTAGCTGGTTTTAAGGTTCGTGAGGGTATGCCAGTTGGTGTTCGTGTAACACTTCGTGGTGAAAGCATGTACAACTTTCTAGATCGCCTTGTATCTATTGCACTTCCTCGTGTTAAGGACTTCCGTGGTGTTCCTAGAAATGGTTTTGATGGTCGTGGTAACTATAACTTCGGTCTTGATGAACAACTTATCTTCCCAGAGATTAGCTATGATTCAATCATGCAAATTCATGGTATGAACATTACAGTTGTAACAAGTGCTGATTCTGATAAGGCTGGTTTTGCTCTTTTAGAGAAAATGGGTATGCCTTTTACTAAAGGGAGTAACTAATGGCTAAAAAGTCAATGATAGCTAAAGCAGCAAGAGAGCCTAAGTTCAAAGTACGTGGATATACAAGATGTCAAATCTGTGGTCGTCCACACTCAGTACTTCGTGACTTTGGAATCTGCCGTATCTGTTTTAGAAAAATGGCAAACGAGGGATTAATCCCAGGTGTTAGAAAGTCAAGCTGGTAGGCGTTAGCCAACCAGCTTGAAACTGCTATTCATTCGCAGTTAAGATTCTAGGATTTTAACTTGCAACAAAAAGGAAAATTAAATGGCAATAAATGACTTAGTGTCAGATGCGTTAACACGCGTTCGTAATGCAGGTATGAGAAGATTACCAGTTACTACTTTAGTACACTCTAAGAGTGTTGAAGCATTAGCGAATATCTTAGTGGAAAAAGGATACTTAGAGAGTTGTAATGTTGTTGAAGACGGTGTTAAAAAAACTATCAAAGTTGTACTAAAGTACAATGATGAGGGTAAAACTGTTATCAATGAGCTACAAAGAGTATCTAAGCCGGGTCGTCGTGTTTACAAAGGCAAAGAAGGTATTAAAAGATTTAAGAATGGCTACGGAACTATCGTAGTAAGTACATCACACGGCGTTCTATCAAATGACAAAGCTTATGAGCTTGGCATTGGTGGCGAAGTTATGTGTACAGTATGGTAAGGGGATAACATGTCAAGAATTGGTAAATTACCTGTAAATTTTGCTAGCGATATCAAAGTTAGTGTAAATGGCGATGTTATAACTTTTGTTAAAGGCAAAAACACAATGGACTTAGATACTAAGGGAAATATTGACTTCGCACTTGAAGGCAACACAATCTCTTTTACTCCAAAGTCAGATGAAAAAGCCCATAGAGCATTTTGGGGAACATATAGAACTTTAGCTCAAAATATAGTTACTGGTCTAACTGATGGTTACACAAAAGAACTTGAAATCAATGGTGTTGGTTACCGTGCTGCAGTAAATGGCAGAGTACTAAACCTTCAACTAGGATTCTCACACGATATTAACTTTGAACTTCCAGAAGGTATCGAAGCTACAGTAGAGAAAAATCTAATAACTCTTAAGGGTCATGACAAGCAAGCGCTTGGTCAAGCTGCCGCAGAAGTTAGAGCATTTAGACCACCAGAGCCTTACAAAGGTAAAGGTGTAAAATACAAGCAAGAACATATCGTGCGTAAAGCCGGTAAGACTTCTAAGAAATAAGGGAGGAGTATAGATGAATGCTAAAGTATTAAAAAGCAAAATTGCTAATCGTATAAAACGAAAGCGTCGTATTCGTGCAAAAATATCTGGTAGTGCTACACTTCCTCGTGTTTCTGTGTTTCGTTCAAATCGTTATGTGAGTGTACAGGCTATTGATGATGTTAGTGCTACAACTATTTGTGCACTGAATTCAAAAGAGAGTGGTCACAAGTCAAACAAAGAGGGAGCTGCTGCTCTAGGTGAGGCATTTGCTGCTAAACTTAAATCTGCTAATATCTCTGAGATTGTTTTTGATCGTAATGGTTACCAATATCATGGTGTAATAGCTGCGTTTGGTGATGCACTTCGTGCAAACGAAATAAAGTTCTAGGGGCAATAATGGAAATCAATAGAGAAGAATTTGAAGAAGCAATTGTAAATATTGGTCGTGTTACTAAAGTTGTAAAGGGTGGTAGAAGATTTCGTTTTACTGCACTTATCGTAGTTGGTAATAGAAATGGTACAGTTGGCTATGGTTCTGGTAAAGCAAAAGAGGTTCCTGATGCTATCAGAAAAGCAGTTGATAACGCTTTTAAAAACCTAACTACTGTAAGCATCAAAGGTACAACTATTGCACATGATATTGAGCATAAATATAATGCAAGTCGTGTTCTTTTAAAGCCAGCATCTGAAGGTACAGGTGTTATCGCAGGTGGAGCAGTTCGTCCTGTTCTTGAACTTGCAGGTTTTCAAGACATGCTTACTAAATCAATAGGCTCAAACAATCCAAACACAGTGGTTCGTGCTACAGTTGAAGCATTAACTCGTATTAAAGGATAGAGAATGAGTATTGAAAATTTAACACCAGCTGAAGGTTCTACAAAGAATCGTAAAAGAGTTGGTCGTGGACAAGGTTCAGGAACTGGAAAGACTTCAGCTCGTGGACAAAAAGGTCAAAAATCTCGTTCAGGTAACAAAAGAAAGAGAAACTTTGAGGGTGGTCAAATGCAACTTGCAAAAAGACTTCCTAAAATTGGATTTAGTACTAATAACGTAAAACCTTATGTTATTAATGTAGAGAAAATCAAAGCAGTTGCAGAGTTGGCTGAGATTACTATGGAGTCTATCCGTGGTGTTCACAAAATTGCTGCAAGTGTTAGCAAAGTTAAACTTGTTGGTGCGAATGCTAAAGACTTAGCATCAAAAATCAAAGACGACAGCGTTACTACTACAGGTAAATAGTCGTGAATAAAAATCTAGTAAATAAGATACTTATTACTATCGGGTTTTTATTTATCTATCGCCTACTGGCTTACGTGCCAGTACCTGGCGTTGATACTGCTGTTATTGCCTCATTTTTCGATTCACATCAAGCGGATGCACTAGGACTATTTAATATGTTTAGTGGAAATGCTGTTGAGAGAATGTCTATTATCGCTCTTGGAATCATGCCTTACATCACCGCTTCAATCATTATGGAACTTTTAGCTGCTACTTTTGCTCCACTAGGCCAGATGAAAAAAGAGAGAGATGGAATGGTTAAGTATATGCAAATTATTCGTTATGCGACTATTGCTATTACTATTATTCAAGCTATTGGTATTAGTGTTGGACTTCAAAGTTTAACTGGGCCAAATGGCAATAGTGCGATTTTAATTGAGAATCAAAATACATTTATAATTATGTCTGCTGTTTCAATGCTAGCAGGTACTATGTTACTTATGTGGATTGGTGAACAAATAACTCAAAGTGGTATAGGTAATGGTATTTCACTTATAATCTTTGCTGGTATCGTCTCAGCGATTCCAAGTGCTATCGGTCAAACTATAACTATGGTAAATACTGGAGCTATGAGCTTTCTAACAGTTATTGCAATTTTAGCGCTTATAATGGCTACAGTTGCCATCATTATCTATGTAGAGCTAGGTGAGCGCCGTGTACCTGTTACATATGCTAAAAAAGTTATGATGCAAAATCAAAATAAAAGAGTAATGAACTACATCCCTATCAAAGTAAACTTAGCTGGTGTTATTCCAGTTATCTTTGCATCAGCGATATTGATGTTTCCAATGACAATTTTACAAAGCAGCACAGACTCTACTATACAGGGAATCGCTGACTTGTTAAATCCAAATAGTTACTTCTTTAACTTTTTAACATTTTTGTTTGTAGTTTTCTTTGCATTCTTTTATGCATCGATTACATTTAGTGCTAAAGACATCTCAGACAACCTAAAGAGACAGGGTGGATTTATCCCTGGTATCAGAACAGGTGAAGCTACAAGAGAGTTTTTAAATGAGACTGCTAGTAGATTAACTTTTACAGGTGCTCTTTATCTTGGACTTGTTGCAACTCTTCCGTTTATGATAATTAAAGGGATGGGAGTTCCATTCTTTTTTGGTGGAACTGCAGTTCTAATCGTTGTTCAAGTTGCGCTTGATACTATGAGAAAGATTGAGGCTCAAATTTACATGAGTAAATATGAGACACTAAGTGCTGTTGGTTTATAAATAATGGCGATAGCGCTTAGAAAATCTGCAGAAATAGAGAAGCTCCGTGCTGCTAACAAAATTGTTGGTGGTTCATTGGAGCTTCTTGCTCAAAACACAAAGGCTGGAATGACCTTAAAAGAATTAGATGCTATGGCTGAGGATTTTATCCGCTCTCATGGTGCTAAACCATCTTTTAAAGGTCTCTATGGCTTCCCCAACGCTGTTTGTACATCACTCAATGAAGTTATTATCCATGGTATTCCAACTGATTATAAGCTCCAAGAGGGCGATATTATTGGTTACGATATTGGTACTGAACTTGATGGCTGGTTTGGTGATGCTGCAATCACTGTTGGTGTTGGTAAAATCCAAATGAGGGATGAAGAGTTAATAGCATGTGCAAAAGATGCACTTTATTTTGCAATTGATGAGATAAAAGAGGGTTTAAGATTTAAAGAGCTCTCATTTTTGATAGAAAAATTCATTATCTCCCGCGGTTTTGTACCACTACATAGTTTTTGTGGCCATGGTATAGGAAAGAAGCCTCATGAAGAGCCTGAAATTCCAAACTACCTAGATGGTAAAACCCCAAAATCAGGGCCAAAAATAAAAAACGGGATGGTTTTTTGTCTTGAGCCTATGATTTGTCAAAAAGAGTCACAACCAATTATTTTAGAAAATGACTGGGATGTTGTTAGTACCGATAATTTACGCGGTTCACACTATGAGCATACTGTTGCAGTAATCAACGGTAAGGCTGAGATATTATCTCTTGCTTAAGAGTTAAAAAGGACTTATAAATGGCTAAAGCTGATGTTATAGAAGTTGACGGCAAGATTATTGAAGCATTACCGAATGCAACTTTCCGTGTTGAATTAGAAAATGGACATATCATTTTATGTCATATCGCAGGTAAGATGCGTATGCACTATATAAAGATACTTCCAGGTGATAAGGTAAAGTTAGAACTAACTCCATACTCTCTTGATAAGGGTCGTATTACTTATCGTTACAAGTAAAAAGAGGTTATGCCTCTTTTACTCCCACTTAAACTTAGTCATTGGTAGGTTTTTGCTATTTGACCACTCTAAAAGAGAAGCTTCATAAAGCTTTGTATTTTTAAATCCCATATGTTGATAAACTATAAAAAACTCCATACTAGCACTCTTTGCATCATTAGAATAAATGATTATTTCGTCATCACTATCTAACTCGTGACCAGCTATATAAATCTCATCTAAATCATTTTTATTTCTTAGAGTATTGTCTTGTAGAAATTTAGTGGCTGTATAACTACTTTTTGCTCCTTTAATATGCCCAACTTCTAAAACCCCATTTGAGCGACTAACTCCATAGTAATCATCATAAGATCTTGCGTCTAATATCTTTGCATTAGGTTTATGCAAATCTTTTGTTGTTGCGATAAGGTTTTGTTTTGGCTCTATAGAGATAGTTCCGCCTTTAATATGTGGAGTCATAGAGGATACAAGAAGATCATTTTCAAAAACCCATGCCATATAGCCACCATCTAAGATACTAACATTTTCAAGCCCGCTGTACAGAAGTACAAATGCCAAATAGCTAGAATCAAATATAGCAGTCTCGGAGTTGTGAGAATATACAACAACCCTAGAGTCATTATTTATGCCAAGCTTCCTTAAAGCTTTTTGTATATTTTCTTGAGATGCTAGTGTCGGGTTGGGAACACTTTTGTCTATAAATAAATTTACATCAGCATAAATAGCGCCTCGAATATGGCTAGTGTAGTAGAGTTCTTTTTCAGATACATCTAGTAGGATAAGATTTTTATCATTTAGCGCTGCTTTTAGCTGCGATGGACTTATAAAAGCATCAGATGCAAAGAGACTAAAAAGACATAAATTTAGTAATAATAAATACTTCATCATTAGCCTAGAATGATTGAGCGTTTCTAAACTCTGAGATTTCAGTTTCAACCATCTCATGTATCATGATAGTAAAAAGTTCTGAAATTAGGTTTGGAGACACACCTAGCGAAATAGCTTTATGACGAACTTTTTGCATAATAAATTCTATACGCTCATCAGCTTTAACCTCTTCTACAGAGTTTTTAAACTTTGCAGCTTGACGAACTAAGTGGCTTCTTTGTGAGATGAGCTCAACGAGTTTGTCGTCTATTATGTCAATGTTTGTTCTTACTTCTTCTAGTGAATTACATATAGTCATGTATATATCCTTATTGATGTACTTGTGATAAAAATGGATCGTCTGCTTTTTTAATAGCATCACGACCAATTTGTGAGACTTTTTCAAACTCTTTAAGTAAGAAAGCTGCTTCTTGCAGTAGCTTTGCTATCTCTTTATCAACTTCAAGAAGATTATAGCTGTATTTTAACCCAAGTTCATCCTCGTTTAGCTCAAATAGCTCTTTAAGCTTACGGTGAATATCTACAATATTTTCCATCATAGATAAGCTCTTATTTCTAGCCTTTAAAAAAGTGGGCGATTTTTGTACATATTCTTTCATATCATCAGGCGATATAGATGACATCTGCTCAAAATATTCTTCATATTCTTTACATCTATCTGTAAAGTTTTGAGTTAAAACAAAGTTAGCAATCTTTGTTTTAAATCTTGGATAATCTTGTGAAAATTTCTCTTTCATAATAAGCCTTTTTTAATCTGAGTAATATTATCTAAAAAGAGATAAGAATTTGTTAACCTCTTGAGCTATTTTTTATATTAAGTTTTATACTCAAAATCATTTATTAACACTTTAGTAACTATAAGCATGTATAATATTTTTACGATTCTTTATGTATAGTCTTAACTTGACCATAAGACTACTTCTACTAACCCTTCCCTCCTGTTTGGGTTAGTACAACTTCTATTTTAAAAATTCTATTTTTTTTATTATATTTTCTCTCTCATTTATATCTTTTGTATAAATCAATTTTTCGTTTAACCAAAAGAGAACACTTTTTTTATAGCCATTAAAAGAAGCGACTTCTATCATTTCATCCCTGATTTTTGTTGATATCTTACCCCTCATAAGGGCAGCAGCTAGTAACTTTGATGTAGGTTTTGATATATCCAATATAGCCTCGTTAGCTCCATCGTAGTCTTTAACTTTGAGTTTTGCTGCGAAGTTCTTATATTGAGATTCAAGCGAGTTAATATCATAATCATTTTTATGTTGTATAAATTTAAAATATGCATCGGTCGTTTTTTCATTTTGTATATCTGAGATATCTTGATACTCAAAACACTCATCTTTAATACCTACGCTTATGTTTAGGGCACACTTTGCTAAGTGGATATTGGCTAGTATTTTTAAATCAGCGCCTTGTTTAGCGTGATTTATAGCTCTACTTAGATCATTTTTTGCCATTGCATCGTTTGCACTTAGAAAGTTTTTTGTGTATGACTCAAATGCAGCAACACTTTTGTATTGCCAATCATTTGGAGGTGACTTAAATGAGCATGCACTAAAGAGTAGAAGTGTAAAAAAAAGCGATACTGTTTTTATCATGGTAAACTCACTTCTGACTTGGAATCATCTTGCAAAAAAGCATCTACTTTGTCCATTATTTGGTTAGTTTTTTGTAGGCTTACAGAGATTTGTTCTTTTAGTTCTATAAGCTCTTTATCATAACTTCCAACAGCCTTGACAGTTCCATCAAGTGCATCTAATTTTTGTTTAACATCCTTCATGATGGAATCTAACTCTTTTATAAGGGAAGAGGCTGGAGTCATAATATCATCATCTAATGTTGAAGTGGTTTTAGAGATATTTTTAGAAATTATGTGCAATTCATCCATAATTTGGTTTGTCTTCATTAGTGCTTTTATGACGCTTTGTGTAGATTCCTTATCTCCAGTAAGACTACTTAAAAGTGAATCATTGTTTGAGAGTTTGGCACTAAAATCTCTGATATTTTTAAAAGTCTCATTTAGAGGTGAGTCGTCTTTTGTTAAGTTTGACATGATGGAGTCTATATTATTTATAATATTTAAAATCTTATCAACAGCTGGCTCAAGCTTTGTTATCATGTCATTTATATCGTTACTTTGAAGCATTACAAGTTCAGTGTTTTCTTCTAATATTTCATTATCTATGACAGTATAAACTTCTATTTGAGTTGAGCCAATAAGAGGTTTGACCGTCATAAGAACAGTCCCTTTTGTTATCCATCTGCGATTTTTTTCATCAACTGAAAATGTCATCAAAACTGACCCATCATCATTTAAAGATATATTGTCAATCACTCCGACATTAAAACCTGAAAATTTTAAAGGCATGCCAACACTAAAAAAAGCAGCACTATCAGTTGTAAAATGATAGTTATATCTCTTGTTGAACGTCCCTTTATTCTCTAAAACAAGATACAAAAATGTAAAGATAGTAATTAAGAAAGAGATGATGAAAATACCTACTGCTACTTTCATTTTACTATATTGCATGAGGCCTCCTTATAGTGTGTTTCATTTGAGAGCGTATCTAAGATAAGTATATCTTTGTTCATTTGTAGCTTGTTAATGATATCAACTAAATCATCTATGCTAGATAAACTATCTAGTAAATTTAATGGTGAGATAATTATAAGCCTTTTATCATTACTCATCATAGCACGGATGAGAGAAACGCAAAAGATTTCATAAGCATCACACATATTTACTCTAAATAGGGATATTTTCTCTAACTCTATTTTTGCTAAAGCTTCTCTAGCCTCAGCTTGTGCACTTTTTGTTGGAAGATGTTCATGAACTTCTTTTATAAGAGCGATATTCTCAAGCATATTTAGATTTGAGATAAGAGGAGTTTTTTTAGATATCAAAGCGAAGTTATCCTCCTTTTCTAAAAACTGAGATATTTCATGATAGTGCTTAAAGAGTTTTATAGTGATTGAAGTAGTAATGATAACACCTCGATAAAAAAAATAGCTACAAAGAGCTTAACCATACCATTTAGTACAGAGATAGGAATGGCAGTATAAGCATTTGTAGTTTTAAGTCCGCTATATATAGGGATGAGCATGATAACAAAACCAAAAGCTAAGCTTTTCATTAACATAATAAGCAAATCTTTTAGTTCAATGGCACTAATGAGCAAATATTTATAGGTATGAAAATCCATATTCATATAAAAAAGGGTAAAGATATAGCCGCTACAAAGCATGATAAAGGCAAATAAAATAGAGAGCGAGACAACACTTATCATCCCACTTATGATTCTTGGTAAAAATAGATAGTCAATAAGGTCTATCTTATATCTTTTTAGAGTGTTTAGTTCATTGTTTACATTCATAACTGCTATTTCAGTGTTTACTGCTGTTGATGAGCGAAGTGAGATTAGAAGAGCTGTGAAAAAGGGCGAAAATTCATCTAAAACAAAGGTAATGATGATTGAACCTATTTGGTCTTGCAAACCATATTCGCTAGCGAGGACGATTACAACTCCAATGATAACAGAGCCAAATAGAACAGCCATAGTAGTAAAAAGAGGGATGATTTGAACTGTTGTGAAGTAGATTTGCTTTGTTAAAACCATTCGCATAGCTGGGTTATAACTTGATGGCTGGAGCATATGAGCTATGCAGATAAAGGTAAATTTCAGTGCTTCATAGATGGAAGCCATTATCCCTATCGTTCTATCGCCAATGCTCTCTATAAACTTTAAAACCACAAGAAACGCCTCCACAATTTTGACAATTATCCTATATTTTGCCTTAGTGTTTGGTATAATTTTTACAAATCTATCTATGGGGTCTGTTTTGAGTAAAGAGTTAAAGATTTATGAGATGTATAAACTTCTATATAAGACTTATGGTCCACAAGGATGGTGGCCTTTTCTTGAGAGTGGTTACGATAAGGGTAATTATAGATTTAACAAAACAAGTGACGAGATTTTTGAGGTTGCACTTGGCACTATTCTTACTCAAAACACAACTTTTAAATCAGTTGTAAAGTCACTGCAAAACCTAAAAAATCTTGATGCACTAAACCCCACATCTATAAAAAAGCTAGATATAGAGAGCTTAAAACTCGCCATCAAGCCATCAGGCTACTTTAATCAAAAGGCTAGATATATCTTAGAATTTATCTCTTTTTATGAAAGTTTAAATGGAAGGGTTCCATCAAGAGATGAGCTTTTAAGCGTTTTAGGAATAGGCGAGGAGAGCGCTGATTCTATACTTTTGTACGGATATAACCAGAGCGAATTTGAGATAGATGCTTACACCAAAAGAGTCCTCCTAGAGTTAGGACTCATAGATGAGAGAGCAAAATATAAAGAGATGAAAGAGTTAATGCAAAAGAGCTTAGAAGAGTTTATAAAAGATGAGAAACAAAGAGTGATAGTTTTTCAAGAGTATCACGCTCTTATAGTTAATCACTCAAAAGACTTTTATTCTAAGAAACCTTATGGAGTTGGCTGTATGCTAAAAGAGAGATTTTCTTGCTAGATAAAAACAACAACTATAGCATTATCTTAGCTGGTATTATATCTATCTTTATAGGTGTTGGAGTTGCTAGATTTGCCTTTACATCTCTGCTTCCAGCTATGCTTGATGGGTTTTTATCCATCACAGATGCTGGGATTTTGGCCTCACTCAATTTTAGTGGTTACTTAGGCGGAGCGATATTTAGCATCTTTATAAAAGATATAAACGCAAAAGTGAGGTACTTTAGACTTGGTCTTATCCTAAGTGTAGCCACAACGCTCATCTTAGCAACAAGCACAAGTGAGTTAGCTTGGATAATCTCTAGAGTTGTAGCAGGATTTGGCTCGGCAATGGTGCTCATTGTTGGTGGTGCTATCGTTATGGTAAAGCTAAATTACGAAGATAAAACAAAAGCTATGGGGATTCATTTTAGCGGGATTGGGTTTGCTATAGTTTTGAGCGACCTTATAAGTCAGTTTGTCTTAAAAGATGCAAACTTTGCTACTGCTTGGTTGGTTCTTGGCATCTCTGCCTTTATTGCATCTTTTTACTCTTGGTATATCCTCTCTTTTGATAAGCTAGTTAAGCAAGATGCACCAAAGCATAAGTTAACTCTCTCTACTTTTTCACCTTTTGTGATTTTGCTTATCTTGGCTTACTTTACCGAGGGAGTTGGTTTTGTGGTTCAGGGAACATTTCTACCTGATATCATAAACTCACTCAAAGGCTTAGAGGGTTATGGAAGTTTAGCATGGCTTGTAGTTGGAATAGCAGGAATCCCATCTTCTATCATCTGGATGCGACTAGCTCATAGCTATGGGAGTTTAAATATCATCATAGTTGCAATGAGCCTTCAAGTTGTGGGCATCCTTATCCCAGCGCTAAGCTCAAATATCTATCTTGTCCTCTTTAGTGGAGCACTTTATGGAAGCACATTTATAGGGTTAGTTGCTCTTTTTATGCATCTAGGTGGAAAGCTCTCTCCTAAAAATCCTGTAGTTTTAATGGGTGCAATGACAGCGGTTTATGGCATCGGGCAGGTGAGTGCGCCGCTTTACAGTGTGGCACTTGTTGAGAGTTTTGGAGATTATAAGGCTGCTTTGTTTGTAACAGCAGCCATAGTTTTTAGTGGAGTCGTTTTACTTCTTTATGCAAAAACAAAAGAGCCTAAAACTTAGCGTTTAGTATAGGATAGTTTTCAATCACAAAATCTATATCTTTATCGCCTCTACCGCTTAGGTTTACAAGTATAGTTTTATCCTTGCCTAGAGTTTTTGCAAGCTTCATAGCATATGCCACAGCGTGAGCGGACTCTAACGCTGGGATGATTCCCTCGAGTTGAGAGAGAGTATAAAATGCTTCTACTGCTTCTTTATCATTGCAAAGTCCGACAGTTGTTCTACCTATGCTCATAAGGTGAGCATGCTCAGGCCCAACAGATGGATAATCAATCCCAGAACCTATGGAGTAAACAGGAGCTGGCTCACCCTTATCATCTTTTAGCATAATAGAGTTAAAGCCATGCATAACTCCCTCTTCGCCATAAGTCAGAGATGCAGCATGGTCGCCTAGTTTTTCGCCTCTTCCCATAGGTTCAACCCCATAAAGAGCTACCCCTTTATCATCTATAAATGCAGAGAAGATTCCCATAGAGTTACTTCCACCACCAACACAAGCAACTATTGCATCTGGGAGAGACTCTTCATGCTCAAAAAACTGCTCTTTTGCCTCATATCCAACAACTGATTGAAAATCTCTTACCATCAGTGGAAAAGGGTGAGGTCCAACAACAGAACCTATGCAGTAGATAGAGCTATCGACTTGAGCTATATAGCTATCAAAGGCACTATCAACTGCCTCTTTTAGAGTTTTAAGACCATGTGAGACAGGGATAACTTTTGCACCAAGTATCTTCATGCGAATAACATTTGGATGCTCTTTTGCGATGTCCACTTCGCCCATGTGTATCTCACACTCTAAGCCAAAATATGCAGCGGCAGTTGCAAGTGCAACGCCGTGCTGGCCAGCTCCAGTCTCAGCTATAACTTTTGTTTTTCCTAGATGCTTTGCAAGGATAACTTCCGCCATACAGTGGTTTAGTTTGTGCGCTCCTGTGTGGTTTAGATCTTCTCTTTTTAGGTAGATCTTTGCACCATCACAATGCTCTGTGAGGTTTTTAGCATAAGAGATAGGAGTAGGGCGACCTTGATAGTGCTTTCTAACATATTTTAAATCTTCTAAAAATTTAGGTGAGTTTTTGAGTTCACCGTAGGCTTTTGTAATCTCGGCAAATGGTTGTTCTAAAACAGGTGGAATAAAGGCACCACCAAAACGACCAAAATAGCCATTTTCGTCAGGATGTGATTCTAAGTAAGACATAAAAGAGATTCCTTTTAGTAATTTGGGTGATTATAGTTAATTTGGCTTGATACTTTTCTTATAA
>CAYWVG010000034.1:0-14207 GCA_964461645.1 uncultured Sulfurimonas sp.
TTGAGAGAACATCTATCTTATGAATCTCTTCTATAATCTCTTCAACGCTTTTTGAGATAACTATAGTGTCACGAGCCGATTTATCTGCAACTTTAGTTGAAGTGTCAATCGCTTCAGATGTTGTTGCAATCTTTTGTTCAACTTCATTAGATATGCTAAGTAGACTCTCAATACTTTTTGCATTCACATTCATCTTATCACTTACATCATTGATAGACTGAACGATAGTTCCAACACTGATATCTATCTCTGTTAGTGACTTTTGAGTTCTCTCAGCAAGCTTACGAACTTCATCTGCAACTACGGCAAAACCGCGTCCGTGCTCGCCTGCACGTGCAGCTTCAATAGCAGCGTTAAGAGCTAGCAAGTTTGTCTGTTCAGCTATCTCTTTTATAACATTTAGCACATTTTTAACTTGGTCCGCATCGTTACGAAGTCCTACAAGTTCGCTTGAGAGCTCATTTTCTGTTTCAACAAAAGCACTTACTTCTTTACCAAGAACCGCTAAAGAATCTCTAGCCGTTCCAAGCTCATCATGAGCCTCTTTAACATTTTTTTGAGTCTCTTCTGAAGCTCTCATATTTTCAATAAGGAGATCTTTAATAGATAAACTTTTTGTATTTGTGTTAGCCACAATTGCACGTTCTTGAGCTGTACTCTCTCGGATCACATGACTTGACTGCTCGATTTCAGATGCTATAGAAGTGTTTTTCTCACCAAGAGATTTTATCTCATTGATGGTAGTTTGAACCATCTCTATAAACTTGTTAACCTCGTTTGCAGTCTCTCCAAACTCATCTTCATTTCTATGTGTTAACCTTTTTGTTAGGTCCTTGTCTCCACCAACAAGCTCTGAAATGCGTTCTTTTAAGTTTGAGAGCGGTCCAAAAATTTCTCTTGTAAAAAATATACTTGCAGCAATCGTAAATAAAATGGCACCTATGATGAGAGCGACTAGAAGTGTAGCTTCAGTAGCCGCATTTTGTTCATCATTTTTATCCAGAGAAACGATTAAATCAACCGCGCCAAGAACGTAGCCTTCTTCTATGTTATAGTGACAAGAAAGACATTTTTGCTCAGCTATTACTGGTTTTATAAGACGAATAGTGTGATGGCCATTTTCATTTTTCTCTATAACTTTGTTTTCTTTACTATTGATAACTTCTCTTACGGTTGCATCTTTAGTAAACTCCTCACCTGGAGAATAAACATCTATAACAGCTTGTGATTTAGACACAATCAAGCTTTCAATCCCATCTATCTTTCTTGCATTGTCAACAGCATCTTTAACAATCAAAGGGTCACCCAACATCATGCTAGTAGTCATTGTTTGGAGTATTGACTCACTTAGCATTGCTAGTGATTCTTTTGCGGTTTTTTCTGAGAGTTGTTGAAGAGTTTCTGAGAGATAGTATGTTATGCCAAATAATCCGAGAACACTCAAGGATACGATAGACGCGATAACTTTAGATTTAACTGTTTTTAGCATATAATTTCCTGAAAATTGTTTATATTTTTAAATTATAGCAGAATAATTACTTAAATAATCTTTACCTATCGTTATAAAATATTATTTTGTTGGTTACAGTTAAAAAATAATAGTGTTAATGCCTATAGCTGAGAGCTCTTGTTAGATGTACTCTAATTGTGAATGTTATATGTTTTGATATATAGTGAAGCAAATGTCTTTAGCAATTTTAAGGCATTAAGCTACTAAAATCACTGTCTTATACTTAAATTTATAACAAAGAAGGGATAATAGCATCATGAATAAAAAAATATTAATAATTTTAACGCTTTTTAGCACACTTGTGGCTGATGAAATCTGGGTAGATGATATTGCAGCCTTATATTATGGGCAAAAGATGCTCAAAGAAGTTGCTATAAAAGATAAAAAATTAACACAAGATGAGATATCAAAACTCTCTTATTTAAAAGACAACAATATCTTTGAGCTACAAGATAAGAGGCTCCCTGAAGATAGCGATGCACTGTTTGTAGAACTAAAGAGAGTTTACTATACAAAAACGCCATTTGGAACAAAAAAAATCTCAAAAGACAAAGCAAAGATACCACTAAAGAGTTTTGAGAGTGTGTCATCGATAAAAGAAATTTATAAAAGTGATGCAATAAAACTTTTTAAGGCTCCTTTTGAACTATCACCAAGGGCCGCACTTAAAAGTCTAGAAGTAGGGGATAAGATTAGACTCATCGTTACTTCTTATGGTAGGCCAAAAGCTGGAGTGAGCATCACTTATGATAAAAAAGTTGTAGCTAAGAGCGATAGAGATGGTTTTGTGAGTGTTGAGATTAAAAAAACTGGGTTCCAAAAGATTACAGCATCTTACTCTCAAAAGGGTGATGGCATCAAATGTGATGAGATAGTTCACACAACAACGCTAAGCATAGAGATTAAACGCTAACTCTTACTTCTGCTGATGATAAGGTAGATAAAAAATGGGCCACCTATAAGAGCTGTTATGATGCCAATAGGCAATTCGCTTTGAGTTGGAATGGCCCTTGTTATAGTGTCACAAAAAACTAAGAATAATCCACCAAACAGCGCTGTTTTTGTGATGCGTTTGTTTATCGGTTCTTTATAAAGTTTTGCAACTATATGAGGGACTATAAGCCCTACAAAACCTATAGGGCCACTTACACTCACAAGAACACCAATAGCAAAAGATGAGACTAAAAGAAGTAAAAGTGTAACCTTTTTGGTCTCAACTCCTCTAAGTTTTGCGCCCTCATCTGAGATGCTAAGGAGCTGCAACTCATGTCTGTAAAGAAAGATAGTGATAAACAAAAGCAGAGCTATAATGCTAAGAGTTATGGGATGATGCCAGCCGATGATGGAGAGCGAACCCATGCTAAAGCGTAGAAGCATGTCGTTTTGCATGGCACTTCCAAGATAAAAAATTATCATAAGTGCAGATGTGTAAAAGAGTGAGAGAGCTATTCCTAGAAGCAAGAGTGATTCAAAGTGAGAGTGCTTTAAAAATCGTGCTAAATATAGAAGCAAAAACACACTTAACATCGCCCCAAAAAACCCAAAGAGACTGATGGAGGCGATGCCAAAAGCTAAGCTTCCAAGCCCCAGTTTTATGGCAATCCCAGCTCCTAAAATTGCTCCGCTTGAGACTCCAAGAGTGTAGGGTGTCATAAGAGCGTTTCTAAAGAGAGATTGGTATAAAAGTCCACAAAGAGCAAGTATGGCTCCAGCTGTAAAAGCGAAGATAACACGTGGGAGTCTTAGCTCAAAAAAGATAGAGTTTGCAAGTGTACCATTTGTAAAGACTTCCCTAGCATCAAGATAGATAGCGCCAATAAATCCAGATGCTAAAAGTACAAAAAGCAAAAAAATCCAGATAAAAAACCTAATCATACCGCACCGCCAAACCATCAAATGTGGCATCGTAAAGCTCTTCTAGTTTCGCTTCATTATAAAAATCATCATATTTCTCAAAGTAAGAGGCATCTCTGTTTTTTAAAAAAAGTGTTGGTGAGTTAATGAAAGAAGCAAGTTCTAAATCATGTGTGATTAGTATGACTTGATGGTACTCTTTTAAGCCTTTTATGTGTTTGGCTATAGTTTTTGCGTTTTTTGGATCTAGGTTTGCAGTTGGCTCATCAAGGATGATGATTTTGCTCTGCGCAACAAGTGCAGATGCTAAAGAGACAAGCTGTGCTTCGCCAGAACTAAGTGAACTTAGAGTGTGAGATGCAAGATGAGAGATATTTAAAAACTCTAGGGTGTTTTTTGCTATCTTTTTATCTTTGTCACTGTAGTCAAAAAAACTTTTCTTATAAGCAAATCTACCTAATAGCACAAACTCTTCTACACTTACAAACTCATCATAAACCTCTAGTTTTGTAGGTATGTAAGTTAGTAGTTTTGCTCTTTGTTTTAGAGATAGTTCTTGAATGTTTTTCCCATCAATGCTGATGGCTCCATCATACTGGATAAGCCCACAAATAGCCCTCGCAAGAGTGCTTTTTCCGCTACCATTTGCCCCTAAAATATTTAGATGCCCAGTGATGCAGAGAGATATATCTTCTAGTATGACTCTATCTTGGTAACTTATCTTAAGTGAGTCTAGTTTTATCATCTTTGTCTCGTGTTATAGCTTCGCATCTCATCTGAGAGTTTTTTAATAGTAAGCGCAATGCGATGCGATGGGATGTGGAGATAGTTATCATCTACAATACTAATATTTTTGTTCCTTGATGCATTTGTTGGGAGTTTATGCCACGCTTGCAGAGCTTTTTTTGCATCTACTCCTGACTCAGTCGCATGAGAGTGTAGGATGATGATCTGATCTGGATTAAGTGCTATGATATTTTCATAACTAAGAACTGGCTGTTTGTTTGAGTTAGCTGTGTAAGCGTTAGTGTTAGCACATAGCTTTATAATATCATCAAAAAAGATATCTCTTCCTGCTACATAAGTAGCTGAACTTAAATCCTCTTTTAGCCCGTAAACTATCATAACACTGTGTGGAGTTGAGTTTTTGTAAGCATCTTTTATCGCATCATCTATATTTTGTATGAGTTTTTGTGCCTCTTTTGAGTCTATGGCTTTAGCTAATCTATCTATGGAGTTTTTTATATCTGTTATAGTTTTTAATCTTAATGTTAGTGTTGTTATACCAAAGTGTTTTAGCTTCTCTTGTGTCTCTTGGTTGAAATCTTCTCCTATGACTATACTAGGATTTAACTCTAAGATTTTCTCTATATGTGGGCTTGAGTAGTCTCCAACAATAGGTAGTTTTTCTGCCTCTTTTGGATAAAGCGAGTAGCTAGAGGTTCCAACAAGTTCATCGCCTTTTTGAAGTGCATAGACTATCTCTGTGATGGAAGGGCTAAGAGAGACAAGTCTCTCTTTTGCATCAAGGCTAAAGATAAAAAGTAAGATTAATATAAAAGCTTTGATGGGTCTCTCCTTTATAAAGGTCTAATATTTTAACTTAAATCCAGCCAAAGCTGTTGTTGTAAAGTTTACAGGATAAATAGCATCGTCTTTTACCCATAAACCATTTTTTTGATTAAAGAGATTGTTTATTTTAGCAAAAACTTCCCAAGACTCTTTTGCGTAAGTTATAGAGATGTCGGTACTCATAAATGCATCTTGCTTTTGAGAGAAGTTGTTGTTAAAGTCATCTACTGCGTAAGCTTCTGAGCGGTAGATCTGAGTTAGGTAGATAGTTGTAGCCTTGTTTGGAGTGTAGCCAAGTGTAGCTTTTGCGTTGTGATCTGAAACACCTGGGAGATGCTTACCTGAGTAGTCTTCGCCGTTACGACCTTTTTCTTTATCTATGATAGCTTGAACAAAGTTGTAGTTTAGTGCTAGGCTAAACTCTGGGCTAAAAATGAACTTGTCGTATAGATCTATTCCGTATTTGTATGACTTATCTATATTTGTATTTACAGAAAGAGAAGGAGCTGGCCAAAAATTTATAGTATCTTTATAGTAGTATATCTCATCTTTTAGATCAGCATAGTAGAGTGAGATTTTAAACTTATTGCTCTTGGTTATGTTGTTATAGCCAATAGAGTATGTGTCTACTTTTGCAGGACTTATAAAATCATTGAAAGTTCCACCATAGTCAAAAAACCTATCTATATCTGGAGATAAAAATGAGTGAGTGCAGTTTAGAAAAACTGAGTTTTCTTTGTTTATAAGATAGTTATAACCAAGCTCTAAGCCGTAAAGATCATCATCTTGTTTTAGTTTTTTAGTGGCATCATCATAAACATACTCTACATTTTCAAATCTATAACCCGCTTTAAAAGTTGATTTTCCAAGTTTGTACTCACTCATGATGTAGGCAGCTTTATTGTCTTTGGTTGTTGTGTTTGTAGAGCCCTTTCTCTCTCCATCAAAACCATCTACTCCAAGTTTTAATGATAGCGAATCTGTATCATAATTAAGCGATGCAGCGAATGAAATATACTCATAATGAGATGGATCGTATGGAATATATACTGATTTCTTTTTCTCTTGTGACACGCTTGCATTTAGTGAGAGCTTGTCATTTACAAAATACTTAGCTCCAGCATTTAAAACATCACTATCATAAGTTTGGGGAGTTGGAGAAGAACCTTTTTGCATAGGATTGTTTTTATATTGATCTTTTGAAATATAGCCACCATAAATAACATCAGTCCTAGCAAAATTAGCTCCAAGACTAAGCTCTAAATTTTCTGTAACCTTGTAGCTAAGATCTAGACTTGCAGTTGAAAATCTATTTTCGTCTTTGTTGCCCTCGTTATCAATATCTCTAATGCCTGTACTCTTTTGTGCCTCGCCACTTGCAGTAACTGAGAGTTTTTCATCTTGATGGCCTACGAAAAAAGAAGCATCGGCAACACCGTAAGTTCCTAAGTACATAGAGATCTCTTTGTCGTTTCCTTTTTTTGTAACGATGTTTATAACACCTGCATTTGCACCATCTCCACCTACAACTATACCGCTAGATTTTATGATCTCTATACGACTAACAGATGATGGCGAGATAGATGAGAGCATTTGAGGAACACCGTCTATATTGTTCATCTTACGACCGTTTATAGTTACAACTATATTTTGGTAACCATCATTACCAAAGCCTCTCATATCTAGTTTTTGGTTAAATGGATTTCCAAAACTCGGCGTTGCAATTATGGAAGTGTGAGAGTTTAAAAACTCATAAATATTTTGAGAGTGAGCTTTCTCAATATCTTCTTGTGTATAAATCTCTACCGCATCAGTTGACCTTAGCTCATCGGTTTTTATGGCAGTTGAGGTAATGCTAAGAGGTTTTAAGACTACCGTGTTTGAAGTCTCGGCTTGGAGTGAACTCATAAGAGCAACTAAGATTAGTGATAATTTTATATCTTTTTTCATGTGGATGTATGTCCTTAATTTTAATAGTTTTTATAGTTGTTTTTAAAATTAAGGAGCGGGAGGAGAGGCTATTTTTATGGTTAGTGGTTTACCGTCTAGTGTGGACGCAGATGCAAAGAGGGCTACTAGTTTTTGCTCAGAAGAGTGAGCTTGTATGGATGCTAGTGAGAAGTAGTATCTTCCAAAACCTTTTGGTTGCATGTCGCTTTAATATCTTTTATATAAATTTTGCCTTATTGTAGTCAAATAGCTTTAAAACTGAGTAAAAAACCCATAGTTATCACTTTAAATCGTAATTTTGTTTTTATAAGTTAGAATACATGGACATTAAATACCAGAGTTGGAAAAACAGATGGATAAAGAACAGTTTGCACAGTTGATAACGAGCACTAAAAAGTTAAGTATACTCTACGTCGAAGACGATAAAAAAGCTAGAGAGTCCACTTTGACGCTCTTAGAGACATTTTTTTTAAAAATTGATACTGCTGTAGATGGTGAAAAAGCCTACGCTAAGACAGAACTCAAAGAGTATGACTTAATTATCACAGATATAAATATGCCAAAATTAAATGGGATAGAGCTTATCCAAAAAATCAGAGCCGTTGATACACACATTCCCATCATAATACTCTCAGCATATGATGATAAAGACTACTTTGTACAAAGCATTAAGTATGGAGTTGATGGATATATTCTTAAGCCTGTAGAACTTGAGCAGTTTTATACAATGATATCTAAAGTAACAAAGAAGATTATGTTAGAAAAATCATTAGCAGAATATAAAAACAACCTAGAACAAAAAGTAGAAGAAAAAACGCTAGAGTTGAGACGTATGTGCTACCAAGAATACTATACAAATCTACCAAATGCTCAAAAACTGCAAGTTGATATGCTTGAAGGGAATTATGACTATCTTCTTCTTTTGGATATGTCTAACTTCTCTACCATCAACAAGGAGTATGGAAAAGTTTTTTCTAATCAAGTTTTATCAAAAACGGCACGAAGTTTAGAGCATCACATACATAAAAAAGCTAGACTATATAAAGTAGAGTCAGATAGATTTGTCATACTACTGCGAGAGACTTCACTCGAAGAACTACACGATTATTGTAAACAGATTATTGCTTTTTTTGATAACAAAAATGTAAAAATAGATGACGTAGAACTTCATGTCACTTTTAATATTGGCATATCATCAAGAAAAGAAAATACAGCAGAAGCACTTATAAACAGCGAATACGCACTAGATACATCTAAGGAGTTAGGAAGCAGACATTATGAGATTTTTGATGAAAATAACAGCTCTTTTAAGGATGAAAAAAAGGCGATAGAGTATCTTAAAATCACAAGAGAACTTGTTCTACAGGATATGATAGAACCTTATTTTCAGCCCATCATAGATATAAGAACAAAAGAGATTAAAAAGTATGAAGCCTTAGCTCGCGGAGTGATGGAAGATGGTGTAATACTCCCTCTTGATTTTATAAAATCAGCAGAAAAGCTGGGGCTTATGACCTCTATAACAAAAGTTATGATAAACAAAAGTTTTAATTTTTTTAGAGACAAAGAGTATGATTTTTCTATAAATATCACAGAGAGAGATTTACTAGATGGTTACCTTTGTAGGTTTTTAAAAGAAAAATTAGAATTTTATAAAGTAGATGCCTCTAGGGTAATTTTTGAGGTAAAAGAGAGCATCACTCTTGCAAAGGATTATACAAAAATCACAAAAGAGCTAGATGCTCTAAGAGAGATGGGATTTAAAATAGCTATCGATGATTTTGGAGTTAATGATTCAAACTTTAGTAAACTTATGGGTTTGAATTTTGATTTCATAAAAGTAGATGGAATTTTTATAAAAGAGTTAAAACTGGATGAAAAAAGCAAAAATATCCTAAAAGCCATAGTAAATTTTGCTAAAACTTTGGGTATTGAAATAATCGCTGAGTATGTAGAAGATGAAGAGACATATGAAATCATAAAAGAGTGTGGAGTCGATTTTGTACAAGGCTACTTCATAGCAAAACCAGAACCTACTTTAGTAAAATAGTATCAACAGAGCGAAAATTCATTAGGGTTTAGAGTGATTCTAAACATGGCTCCATCAAAGGTATTGTAAGCATCGATGGTGCCTAAGCAATGATTTTCTATAATAATTTTACTCATATATAGACCAAGTCCAGTTCCATTTTTCTTATTTTTTGTTGAGAAATATGGTTCAAAAATCTTTCCCATAAGAGCGTTATCTATACCATTTGCATTGTCATAAATCTCAAAAATAGCTTTGTCGTTTAGTTTGTATGTTTTTATCTCAATGATTCCATTTTCGATACCATTTTCAAATATGGCATCTTCTGCATTTTGTATAAGATTTAGTACAACTTGTTCAAACTCACTTTCATAGATGCAAAACTCATCTTCAAATTGGTTTTGGAATCTGATGATGATATCACGCTTGTCAAGAGAGCTTTTTACAATCGAAATAGTTTTGTCAAAGATGGTTTCAAAACTTGTTTTTGTAAGAACTTTAGAGTTTCTAAAAAAGTTTCTAAAGTCATTTATAGTTGAACTAAGATGTTGAGAATAGGCTTGAATGTCTTTGATGCCACTTTTAAGAGTGTAAATGTCGATATCTTTTAAAATCATCTTTACTTCTAGCGAAGAGGCGGTTGAGGAGATGGCAGCAAGGGGTTGTCGCCACTGATGGGCTATCATACTTAACATCTCTCCCATTTGAGCCATTTTACTCTGCTTTAGCATATGTTGCTCTTTTTCTTGAGTCTCTTTAATGGCTTGCGCAATTTTTTCTTTTAATGATTCGTTTAGATTTTCTAACTCTTTTTTGCTAGTAATGTTTTGTCTTATGGAGTTGTAGCCTATAACTATGCCATGTTCATCTAAGATTGGTGAAACTATTGCATCTACCCAGTAAAAATTACCATCTTTAGTGGAGTTTTTAATCTCTCCCCTCCAAGTCTCTCCTGTACGTAAGGTTTTTAGCATTTCATTGTGCATTTGTTCTGACATATCATTACATTTTAAAAGCTTGTGATTTTGGCCTATAAGCTCTTCTTTTTTATACCCTGAGAGTTGAGAGAAGAGCTCGCTAACATAGATGATATTTCCATCTATATCTGTGGTAGATGTTATAACATTTTTGTCAAAATCTTGAAGGATATTGTTTAGCTTTTGCTCTAGTTTATCGCTTGCGTTTAAAAGTTTTTTCTCTCTTTTTATCAGGATATAGCTTGTGTATGCGACAAGAGCAAAAACCATAATGGCGCCTTCTTTGGCAATATCTATAACACTTTTTCCTGTAATCAAAGGTGTGTAGAAAAATAAAACTGCAAAAATAGCCATCAGTAAAAAAGCTATGGGTGTTAAGATGCTAGAGCGAATATTATTTAGTTTTAGGCTGATTTGATTTTTCATAGATTACTCCTGCTAACACGAGGCATTATATAAGCGAAGCACTTAAAGTTGTTTTATATTTGCTAGAATATGTCTTATGAAATACTCACACTTAAAGCAGATAAAAGAATACCTCGCAAATTTCCAGAAAATCTCGGCCATATATAGGGTAAATGATACAACTATAAAAGTAGCATTTGACAGGGACGATGAGATTTTTTTTGAGATGCAACGCTCAAACTCAAAGATATTCAAATGTGACAACTATACTCGCTCAAAAGTTTATAGCGCACCTTTTGATGTGGTTCTCTCAAAACGCTTCAATCGTGCCAATATTCTAAATGTTGAGCTTGTCGATGATGATAAAATATTAAGATTTAAAACCTCCATCTCTTCGGCTTATAAAGAGGAGATTACATATTTGCAATTTGAGTTTACTGGAAAGTACACAAATGTAATCATTTTTGATGAAGAAGAAATAGTCCTAGAGGCCTTGCGACATGTTGATATCTTCTCCTCTTTTCGTGAGGTAAAGGTTGGGCAAAAGCTCCTAAGCATCCCATCAGCCCCATATGCTCCAAAAGATTATCCAGTAGAAAATGTCGAGAAGTTTTTGTATGATGAATATCAAAGAGAGATAGACGCAAAGTTAAAAAATCTTAAAAAGCAAAAACTATTAGTCCTAAATAAGAGACTTCAAAAACTTCAAAAACTACAAAGATTATTGGAAGATGAAACAGAATTAGAGCAAGAAGCACAAATAGCTCAGCACCATGGTAACTTAGTCTTATCTAATTTACATAATATTAAAGCATATCAAAAGAAATTAGAGCTTGAAGATTATGATGGTTCTCTTGTAGAGATTGAATTTGCAAAAGAGTTTTCAAGCCCTTCTTCAATGGCACAAGCGCTCTTTAAGAAGAGTAAAAAAGCTAAGCAAAAAGCTTTACATTCACATATTGAAAGGTCATCAATCATCTCTAAGATGGAGCATACAAAACTTTTTATAGCTATAGTTGAAGATGCTAAGGATATGGCAAAACTAGAGCTTTTGTTTCCAAAACAAGTGCAGGTAAAAAAACTAAAAGTGAGCGATTCTATAGAGTCATTTTGGATAGAGGGTTATAAAATCCAACTCGGAAAAAACGAAAAGGGTAATGTAGAACTACTAAAACTTGCAAAGGCAAAAGATGTTTGGATTCATATGAAAGACAGGCCATCAGCACATCTAATCATCACAACAGATAAGCAAAATGTACCAGAGAGTGTGATAAAAGAAGCGGCAAAGTTATGTGTAGAATTTAGTACAGCTCAAAAAGATAAGTTTTTGGTCGATTATACCCCTAGACGCGAAGTTACAATACAAAATGGCGCAAATGTACTTTATAATAAGTACAAAACCATAGAAGTAGATGTGAGATAAAGTTTTGCGAAGCTTGAGTGCCTCAGCGGCTAGCGGAACAAAGGGACTTGTTCCTTTGTGGGACTAATAAATAAAGGTCCCTTAAATTTATGAAATAAATCTTAAGGAGTATGTTATGGCAGTAGGTGCAATCGGAAATGCAATTTTTGTAAACCAGATGACAGCGAATGTATCTGCTGTACAAAATGCTCACAATAATCGCATAGAGTTCCAAAACATGGTAGCTCAAGCAACTATGCAAGAAAAAGATGAAAAAGTTCTTGAAGTTCGTCCAGCTGAGGAAGCGCATGAAATTGATCCTGACCGTGAACATAAAAAAAATTCGGCTGATCAAGAGATGGCTAGAAGCAAACATGATGAGAAAGAAGATGAAGAAGAAAAATCTCCACCTCTTCATAAACTAGATATTAAAGTCTGATTTGGTATAATCCTTGAAAAAGGAGATTTATGGAAATTTTAACAGCCCTTGGCTCAAATAGAGAGAGAATTATAACTGGTTTATCTCTTCTTGTGGCAGTTTTAATCATAGGATTTATTGACAGTTTTTTTCTAATGTGGGCAGTCCTTGGAGTTGTCTATCTCCTAGCTTTTAAAGAATCTCTTAGGCTTTTTGAGATTAAAAATGAGGCACTTACTATCTACGCTCTAGGCGTTTGGATAGTGGCAGCTTTTTATCCTTATGGTGATGACCTTTTTGTCTTAGCAGGTGTTGCATATGCAAGTGCAGTAGCTTTTGATAAAGAGTTAAAGTGGGATAATTTCTTTCCTTTTATCTATCCAACCGCTGGAATGCTTTTTATATTTACTATGTATCAAGAGTATGGAATGTTAGCGATGTTATGGCTCTTAGTTATTGTTGCGATGACTGATGTTGGAGCTTATGTTGTAGGTAAAAGTATAGGTAAAACTCCGTTTAGTAAAACAAGTCCAAACAAAACTATGGAGGGTGTAGTCGGTGGTGTTTTAGTCGCTACAGTAGCTGGTATGTTTATGGGGCTTAGCATAGTCGATTTAGCAGATTCGTTTGTAATCTCTTGTGCAGTCGCGATTAGTTCTATATTTGGAGACTTGTTTGAGAGTAGCTTAAAGAGAAATGCGGGTGTAAAAGATAGTGGAGATATACTTCCAGGACATGGTGGCATTTTAGATAGAATCGATGGGTATCTATTTGGAGCTATCGTTATGTTAGTTCTTCTTCGTGGACTTGTATAGAAGTGATACTTCTCGGTTCAACAGGTTCTATTGGTGTAAATACGCTCCATATTGCTAAAAAGTTTGATATAAATATTGAGATTTTGGTTTGTGGAAACAATATTAACCTTTTAAATAAACAGATATTGGAGCATTCTCCTAAAGTTGTAGTTATTGCAGATGCCTCTGATGTACATAAGGTAAATCATTCAAATGTATTTTCAGGCTCAGACGCAATCTTAGAAGTTATACAAGATTCTAAATCTGACTTAGTAGTAAATGCCCTTGTCGGGTTTTTAGGTCTTCGTCCAACGTTAAAAGCACTGGAATGCGGAAAGAGGGTAGCCTTAGCAAACAAGGAGTCTCTTGTGGCTTGTGGCGCTTTTATAGATACAAGCAGAATCCAGCCCATAGATAGTGAGCATTTTGGTCTTTGGTATCTTATGCAAGATAGAGAAGTAAAGCGCATGACTATCACTGCATCTGGTGGAGCTTTTAGAGATTGGGATATAAAAAGATTAGCAGATGCAACTCTAAAAGACACACAAAAACATCCAAACTGGTCGATGGGACAAAAGATAACCATAGATAGTGCAACCATGACAAACAAAATATTTGAACTACTTGAAGCAAGATGGCTTTTTGGTGAGGGCGAGTACGATGCCATCATAGAGACAAAGTCTCTCATTCACGCCCTTATAGACTTTAAAGATGGATCAACCACTGCACATTTTGCTCGTGCATCTATGCAACTCCCTATAGCTTACGCATTAAACAAAAAGATGAATGAAAACATCTTAGAACATGTTGATTTGCTAGAAGTTGGCTCACTAGAGTTTCGAGAGATAGATAAAAGTAGATACCCTATCTGGGAGATAAAAGAAGAGCTTCTTAAAAATCCATCTCGTGGAGTAGTAATAAATGCTGCAAATGAAGTAGCCATAGAGAGATTTATAAACAAAGAGATTGGTTTTATGGATATCAGTAAGACTATCATAGGAGCTTTTGAAAAATTTCATAATATACCAAGAAGTGTAGATGATGTTTTTGCTCTAGATGCAGAGATAAGGAAAAGTCTCCGATGCTAAATGTGTTTATTACAAAATTTTATAAGCTCTCTGCCTTTATGATTGTGCTTTAATAGGCTTATATATGGTAAAACAGATAGTCCAAAAAATATTTACTAGAGAGATCTATTGTGAGATTTAATCTGGATGTTTTCGTGTCAATCTTCTATATTTTGATAAGTGTTTGTTAAAAAAAGGAGTAGTATAGATGATTTTAAGTATAGAGAGT
>CAYWVG010000035.1:0-13877 GCA_964461645.1 uncultured Sulfurimonas sp.
GTATATTATTATTTTACGCATGTGCTTTTACCTTTTTTAGAAGTTCTTTTGAGCACTCAAGGGCACTCTTTTTTGTTACATCAATAACTATATCTGCAACTTTTAAATACTCTGGACGACGCTCTTCATAGAGCTCTTTAGCTTTTTTAAGATCTCTTAAGAGTGGTCGCTTTTTTAGTTTTTTTGAAGCGTTTGGATGGTGTTTAATTCTCTTTATAATCTTCTCAAATGGAGAGTCTAAAAAGACAACTGTTCCTATTTTTTTGAGATTTTCCTGCTTGTAAAAACCTCCACCAGTCGATATAAGAGTATTTTTCACACTACTCTCCAACCACGCAGCTACATCACTCTCAATTTTTCTAAAGTATGCTTCACCTTCTTGTGCAAAAATATCTTTGATTTTTTTGTTTTGCATACTCTCTATCATATCATCAGTATCAAGGGTTATATACTCAGAGTGCTTTATAACTTCACGAGCCACACTACCCTTTCCTACTCCCATAAATCCTATCAAAACTATGTTATTACTCTTTAGCATCCACTTGGCCTTTACTTCTAAACTTAAGCTTTATATATCAGGCAAACGCACTCATATCAAAGTCTGGTTTAGTTTTTTTAACTCTTTTGTATATCAGAACTGTTGTAATGATATTGTATTGCAAGATTACCATACTAAAGATAAAAGCCATAGCAAACAGATTTAAATATGTACTTACATAGTAAGAGAGTATAAAACCCATAAGCGACGCTACAAAAAGAACAAACTGGATTAAAGCCAGCTTTTTATCTATCATCTCATTCATAGTTGGGATATTCATATAGCCCATAGCATTTAGATGAAACCAAACCAAAAATGGCACTATTTTATAAAGCATTCCTATCATGATGGAGAGTATAAAACCACCTATTAAGATTGAAGTGACAACTATATGCTCGCTAAAATAAAACTCATCTACTATCCAAGAAACAGAGCCAAGGGCTAAAAAAATGCTTGAAGTTTTATAGTACAAAAGTGTGATATCGCTAATTTTTCTCTTTCTATTGTTTATTTTTTGTAGAAAAACAACTGCAAATGAAGCAAAAAACAGAACTATCCAGAGTTTTGCAACAACTGAGTAAGTCTCATAAAACAAACTCGCTATCATCCATAAAAGAAGTGAAAGAGAGATAAATAAAACTACTCTTTTTTGATAAAAATCTTTAAACTTGGGTGCTACATAAAACATAGGTAAAACTTGAAATGTTACACCAACTATCAAAACCCCTGCAAAGCCAAAAACTGCCCAAACACTATGAGTATTTGCGACTATATTTCTATAAATTGCCAAGCCACCATATATGTATGTAAAAAGTAAAAAAACTCCCATCATAACGCTAAAGAATGCAAAAACCAAACTTATGCTCATTCCTCTAACTGTTGGAGTAAAGTTTTTAACTTTTTTTATGGCCATAAAAATTACAACTATCATCGCAAGAAATCCTGATACAAGCAAGATGATGGCTAGAGTATTTAGTAGTGGCATCTCAAACTTTAATCCCATAAGCATAAAAAGAGTCCCAAAAACTAGGGCTAGATGCGAGGCTTTTGTAATGAGATCAACCCTATACATCTTCACTCCAGCTAAGACTGGGAGCATCTGAGTTAGTGAGCCTAGCATCACAAAACTCATAAAACCTATGGTTATCGCGTGAGCTATAACGATACTATCTATGCTATATCTACTCTGCAAAACGCTTACATCACTTAGCAATATCAAAATTCCAGCAAGTATTGCAAAGAGTGGAGCCGTTAGATAAAATCTAAGTGGTGCTGAGATTGGAGGAGCTTGCTCTAAAGAGAGACCGTTAAACTGCACTTTTTCTACTCAACAATCATAGACTCCATCATGTCAACTACTCTAGGAGCTTCTGCACTTAAGTGTTGTTGAGCCATCGTATAGAGCATCTGCTCTTCTTTCATGTTGTGTTGTTGCATAAGTATCATAAGAGTCTCAGAGAGTCCAAAAAACTTATCTTTGTTTTGTGCCTCCAATGCTTCACCCATCTGCTTTATGAGGCTTCTCATTTGAGCGTGCTCATGTCTCATCATCGCAGTTGGACCCTCAGTCATTCCTGTTTTTGCTTCAAACTCTAAAAACATAACTCTCTCTTCCATCTGAAAGTGTCTCTCTGTCGCATTCGCAAACTCTTCATAAGACTCTTTTGCATCACTCAATGATGTAGCGGCACTATCTTCCATCTTTGCAAAAAGCTCATCGCATCTTCCGTGGTCATGTGTTAAATACTCTTTAATTGAACTCACTTGGTTCTCCTTTTTTGTAACATAATCTGTTTATTATTTTTGTATTATATAAAAAAAAACTGAATATTTTCTCTCACTTATCAATAATTTGTTATTTAAACATCTTTTTACTATAATGTCCTTCTTTTAAAACATTGGGGAAATAAATGAGTAACAAAAAATATATAACATTAGGTTTTACCACTATAGCAGTAGCTTTAACTATACTTTTTTCTGCAAATCTTTTTGCAAAAACTGCAGATAATGCAAAAAAAGAATCCTCAAGACTTGAGGCTCTTGCAAAATTTACAAAAGTTATAAGCATAGTTGAACAATACAATGTAGACAATGTAACAATTGAAGAGCTGATGGACAAAGCGCTTCAAGGCATGATGACAAACCTTGATGCACACTCAAGTTTTTTAACACAAAAAGACTACAAAAAGCTTAAAGTCCAAACAGACGGTGAGTTTGGTGGCTTAGGAATTACTGTAGGGATCAAAGATGGGGCTTTAACTGTAATATCTCCTATTGAGGGAACTCCTGCTGATAAAGCTGGCGTAAAAGCTGGTGATATCATCCTAAAAATCAATGACGAATCAACCCTAAGCATGACTATAGATGAAGCAGTATCTCGCATGAGAGGAAAGGTTGGTGAGCCAATTGAGATTACTATTGTTAGAAAGGGTGAAGCAAAACCACTTCCTATCAAAATTGTAAGAGGTATCATCACCATTGAATCTGTATATACAAAAACTATAGGCGATGATGTTTTATATGTTCGAGTTACAAGTTTTGATAAAAAAGTTGTTGAAGATGTCTCTAAAGCTATAAACAAGAAAAAAGCGATGACAAAAGGCATCATCTTAGATTTAAGGAACAACCCTGGTGGATTACTTGATCAAGCTGTTGGTCTTGTTGATTTGTTTGTTGATAAAGGCAACATTGTTTCTCAAAAAGGTCGTAAATCATCAGATGACCAAATTTATAGTGCTAAAAGTTCAAACACAATCACAAAAGTTCCTGTAGTAGTTCTTGTAAATGGTGGAAGTGCATCTGCTTCAGAAATAGTTAGTGGTGCTCTGCAAGACCATAAAAGAGCAATAGTACTAGGAGAAAATACTTTTGGAAAAGGAAGTGTTCAAGTTGTACTTCCTATCACACAAGATGAGGCGATAAAACTTACCATAGCAAGATACTACCTTCCAAGTGGACGAACTATTCAAGCATTGGGTGTTAAGCCAGATATTGAGGTTTTTGCTGGAGCTGTTCAAAGAGAAGAGAATGGATTTTCAATAAAAGAAGCTGATCTTAAAAAGCATTTAGAAGAAGAGCTTATAAAAGCTGATGTAAAAGAAGTTAAAGCTAAAAAAGCAAAAGAAAATGGCGATAAAAAAGATATAATTTCAAAAGAACAATTATACGATGATATTCAACTAAAAGAGAGTGTTGATATCATAAGAGCATTAATCATAGTAAAAGGATAAATATACAGATGCAAAAAAGAGAACTACTCTATGAAGGCAAGGCTAAAAGGCTTTATTTGACAGATGATAAAGACTTAGTAATCTCAGAGTTTAAAGATGATTTAACAGCATTTAATGGCGAAAAGAAATCAAGTGAAGTTGGAAAAGGTGCGCTTAACAACAAGATTTCAACTGAGCTATTTAAACTCTTAGAAAAAAAGGGTATTCAGACTCACTTTGTAGAGATGTTAGATGATAATCATATGCTTCACAAAAAGGTTGATGTTATCCTCATTGAGGTTATAGTTCGCAATATTGCAACTGGAAGTTTAACCAGAAATCTTGGCATAAAAGATGGCACAACTCTTCCATTTACTCTAGTTGAGTTTGATTATAAAAATGATGAACTTGGTGATCCAAAACTAAATGACCAACACGCTCTTATCTTAGGTCTTGTTGGGTATCAAGATGAGCTTGATAAGCTTCGTAGAATGGCAAGACAAGTAAACGACATCCTTCGTCCTTACTTCTTTGAAAAAGGTTTAAATCTTGTGGACTTTAAACTAGAGTTTGGAAAAGACAGTAGTGGAAACATTATCTTAGTTGATGAAATTTCTCCTGATAATTGTCGCTTTTGGGATGTAACAAGTGGCGAGAAGATGGACAAAGATAGATTTCGTCAAGGTCTAGGCGGTCTAACCGTAGCTTATGAGCAGGTTCTCAATAGAATTCTCTCAAAATAACACAATTTTAAAATAACTATAGGAAAACAATAATGATAAAAGCAATAGTAAATGTATCTTTAAAAGCGGGTGTACTAGATTCTCAAGGAAAAGCGGTGCTTCATGCACTAGAATCACTGCATTTCAATAATGTTAAAGATGTTCGTGTTGGAAAACAGATAGTTTTACAACTTGATGGTGATGACAAAAAAGCAGCTTTAGCTGATGTTACTAAGATGTGTGAAGACCTTTTAGCTAACACTGTTA
This sequence comes from uncultured Sulfurimonas sp., assembly GCA_964461645.1. Classification (GTDB taxonomy): domain Bacteria; phylum Campylobacterota; class Campylobacteria; order Campylobacterales; family Sulfurimonadaceae; genus Sulfurimonas. The sequence goes on from CAYWVG010000035.1 coordinate 4,737, forward strand.
TTGAAGATTATGAGATAGAGTTAGTATAATGAAAAAGGTAACAATTTTACAGTTTCCTGGAACCAATTGTGAGTATGATACAAGATATGCATTTGAAAAACTTGGTGCTAAAACTGAGATACTTTGGCACAAAGCAGACAAGGTTCCAGAGGATACTGACCTCTTAGTAATTCCTGGTGGATTTTCTTATGGAGACTATTTAAGAAGTGGGGCTATTGCAAAGTTTTCTCCTGTTATGAGAGCAGTTAAGACTTATGCGAAGGCTGGCGGCAAAGTCCTTGGTATCTGTAATGGTTTTCAAGTCTTAACTGAGGCAAATCTTCTTCCAGGTGCACTAAAGAGAAATGAAAATCTGCACTTTTTGTCAAAGTACCATCACCTAAAAGTTATAAATAATAACAACGATTTCTTAAAAAATCTAAATGTTGGTGACATTATCAATATTCCAATCGCCCATCATGATGGAAACTATTTTATAGATGCAGATGGACTAAAAGAGCTAGAAGACAATGACCAAATCCTTCTAAGATACACTGACGAAAATGGAAATATACAAAGTCCTAATGGTAGTCTTGAATCAATCGCTGGAATCTGTAACAAAGAAAAAAATGTGTTTGGGCTTATGCCTCATCCTGAGAGAGCTATGGAAGTTATCCTAGGAAGCGATGATGGAGTAGCCATGCTTCAAGGATTTTTAAAAGCGTGATTCGTCTAATCTTTTTAGGGCTGTTACTTTTAACAACTCTAAGTGCAAATGAATTCAGTACTATGGAAGATGATGCCTCATCTCTAAGTGCTCATTTGCCAAAAGTTTTATACCTAAACTTTAAATCAACTCCTCAAAGAGTCATAAGAGGAGAGATTTTCCCAGTAACTATAAAAACTCTCTCTACCGTTAAAAAATTTTCAAACATTACTTATGAAATATTGAATAAAAATGGCTTAAAACTTCTAAATAACATTCCTCACAGAGAAAAAGATTCTCAATATTTTTACGATACATTTTACTTTCTTACAACTGGTAGCGATGCAAATATACCTGACTTTAAAGCTACTCTACACAGCTCTGACGATACTCTTTATAGAGATACAACACTAAATGGTTTTAAGCTAAATGTAGTCACGCTAAATCCTAAAAAAAACTTTTCAAATATAGTTGCAGATAGTTTTGAGCTATTAGAGTTTAAGACAACTTCCTACGACGAAGATCACAATATTGTAGTCTTTGTAGCTACTGCTAAAAACTGTGACATAGCTTCATTTGAGTTAAAAAATGTCTATAAACAAGGCATAGAATCCTCAACTGAATCATACTTTAACTCTAAATTAGTCTACTATATAGTTATAAAAAAAGAGATAGAAAATCTATCTTTTTCTTATTTTAATCTTCTGCAAAACAGCTTTGTAGGCTTAAATATTCCTATAATTGTTGATGATGATAGTGTTGCTACACAAACTGATTTAAAACCAAAAGACCAATCTCACGATAGAGTAAAAATGCTTCTAGCAACAGCTATAGCTTTGATTGCTTTTTTACTTATTTTATGGAGAAAAAAATATATCTACTTAATTTTTATACTAATACCTTTAGCTTATGTTCTTTACATAGCTATCCCATCAAAAGAAGTTTGCATAAAAGTAGGTTCTAAAATATACCTACTTCCAGTACATAATGGAACTATTTTTGAAAAAACAAATACAATCTACTACCTTCAAAAAGAGGGCAGTGTAGAAGATTTTGTCAAAGTTAAACTAAAAAATGAAAAGATAGGTTGGGTTAAAAATGAAGATATTTGCAAAGATTAGTTGGCTTTTTTCAACGATAATTATCCTATCTTCTTTAGCGTTGATGATAATTTTTTACTATATAATTCCTAGACCATATGCTAGAAAGATATCTGCATGGCTCATTAGGCTTGCTACTTTTTTTACAGTTGATATAAAAGGTGAAGAAGACAAAGATACACAGATGTTTTTAGTCAACCATCAGAGTGATTTAGACATTTGTGTTATGGAGACAATAACGAGCAAAGACTTAGCTTGGGTCGCAAAAAAAGAGCTGTTTGATATACCTTTTTTTGGACTAGCACTTAGGCTTCCAAAAGATATAGCAGTCACAAGGGAGAGCAAGACCTCTCTACTAAAACTACTCAAAGATGCAAAAGATAGATTAGATAATGGTAGAGTTATCACTATGTTTCCAGAAGGCACCCGTTCTACAAAATCTAATATGCTACCATTTAAATCAGGGGCAAAGATGCTAGCTGACAAGTATGAACTTCGCGTCCAGCCTGTCGTTATTATGCAAAGTGCGAAGTATTACAATGTAAAAAAATTTCACTACAAACCAGGTCGCATTAAAGTTATTTTTCTTGACTCATTTTTAGCAGATAAAGAAGATAAAAATTGGCTTAGCAATCTAAGAATTAAGATGCAAAAGGTATATGATGATGAGCTATCAAACAATCCTAGCAGTAGGTAGTGGTGGCTTTATCGGTGCAATATTAAGAGTGTACCTCAACGGTTTAATCTCTAGTAATGTTACCCATGAACTCCCCTTTGGAACTCTTGGAGTAAATCTTGTTGGAAGCTTTATTATGGGAATTTTAGTAGCTTATTTTATGTACACTACACTCTTTTCTATGCATGTAAAATCATTCCTCTCCACTGGGATTTTAGGAGCCTTGACAACATATTCAGCTTTTGCAATAGAGAGTTTTTTCCTCTTAGAGGGTGGTTATATTATTTTAGCCTTAGCAAATATCTCACTAAATGCCTTTGGAACTGTTTTTATGGCTGGTTGTGGTTTTTATATCACTAAATATTTTCTAGTTCAGTCCTAGATTTCTATAATCTCATCCCCACACCACTTAGCAAGCTCCAAGTCGTGGGTAATAATGAGCATCCCAATGTCTTTTAGTGATTCTATGAGCATTTTCATAACTTCAAGCTGAATAACATTATCAAGTGCAGAAGTTGGCTCATCTAGTAGTAAGATTTCACTCTTCATAAGCATAGCTCTTAGTATAGAAGCACGTTGTAGTTGTCCGCCTGAGAGTTCATGCGGGAGTTTTAAAAGTAGTTCATAGTCTAGGTTTAGTTTAGTTAAATACTCATCGAGCCCATCAGTAGATGCCACATCTTTTATCTGGTTAAGTAGGTTATAACTTGGATGAAAAGAGCTGTATGGGTCTTGAAAAACCTCAGATACTCTTTTACAGACTATACTTCCGCTGATGGGTTTTAAATTCCCTAAAATCAGTTCAAAGAGTGTGCTCTTTCCAGCTCCACTAGCTCCAACTATAACTTTAATCTCACCTTTTTTTAAACTAAACGATAAGTCATTAAAAAGTAAAAAATCTTTTTTATAGCCAAAAGAGAGATTTTTAACTTCTAAAAGAGTGCTCAATTATTTAGCTCTTAGTCATCGAAAGGTATAACTTTGAAAGTTCGTTATATAGTGAATCTGGCGTTATATCAACATTTTCTTCCCAAATTCTCTTCATAATAACATTATCCTCTTCTCCAGCCCAAACTTTAACGTAAGTGCCTTCTTTATAGCCGTGGTCTTGACGGAATTGATTTAATATATTTTTGCCAACATATAGCCTATAAAGAGTTTCTAAATCAAGTCCACTAAAAACAACTAAGTCGATAAAACTTGCAAGAAGGGCTTCAAGGTCAAGTTCATTTTTTCTTAAAACCTCGAGCATAATATCTTCAACTTTTAACATAATTTCTTTTTGCGATGCGAAATCATCATTTTTTTTATCTATTTTAGAAAAACTATCTAAGTTAGATATATTGATAGCCAAATCATCTATACCTCCCCTTAGTGTTTTGCTATAGTTCTCAATAGCCAAACTCATAATAAAGTGCCACACATCAACTACTTCAATCTGCAAGTTTGCCCAATCAGGCTCTTGTTTGATGTTCTTCCAGTGCTTCCATGAAAAGCTATCTATCATCTCTGCACACTCCATATAGATGCATCTCTTCCAGTTTATCTCTTTAGCATCTTTTGTAATACCCTTAATCCAATTTTCTCCATTTGTAGCATCATTTAGTTGCGACTGTAGTTGTAGCATTAATAATATTTTATCCATATTTTTCCTTTAATTTATTTTCAACCCCATCAGAAGCGATGATTTATAAGTTTCAAAGCCACGCATTTCTTTTGTAGGCGAGGTTTTAACCTCGTCCTATACAACTTTAAAGTATCTCTGCGAGGCTAAAACCTCACTTCCGAATTATTTTCCTAACTCCCATGCCCTGCGTGGAAGTTTATATATATGCTATAACTCAAATATATGAGTTCCAACGCAGAGTATTGGAACTAGAAAAATGTCTTTACGCTTAATTCTAAACGCTTAGCAATAACCAAATAAGTTGTTTATTTTACCTAATATGCTAATATTCCATACTTAAACAAAGAAAAGAGAGATGAAAAGAATAAACTGTAGAAAATGCAAACATTATTATGTTACTTGGGAAAAAGATAAACCTCATGGATGTAAGGCTTATGGCTTCAAATCAGCCCAACTCCCATCTATTGTTGTTTTTCAAAGTAGTGGCACTGAATGTTCCCTATTTGAACTTAAGACACCTGCCAAATAAGCTTTTTACCAAAACCCAACCTATTGTCAGTTAGTTTAAAATAATCAACTTCTATCTTCCAAAGTTTTACCATCATTGCAAGTGCATATGGAAATCTCTTAAAGTATAGTTTTTTTAACTTGCCCTCATCAAGAGCTGTAAACTTCCCCCTAAACTGCAGACCTTGGATTTTTCCTACCTCTTTAGTCTCTAAAAGAATATTTCCTGCTACCTTTTGATTTTTTAAAATATGCTTTATATGTGTAGTGTCTTCACTACTTGCAACTATAAATCTAAGTCCATCATAGGCATAAAAGAGGCTACAAACACTTAGTTCTTCACCATCACTAGTTGCTAAACTTAGAGCGTGATGTTTCTCTATAAAAGCTTCTATTTTTTCTAAATCACTCATCTCTTAACCCTAACAAAGCCTTATCAATTCTTCTTACTATCTCTTGCATCTCTTCACGACTCACTCCAAAGTTTAGCCTCATAAAGCCTGCTCCCTCTCTTGAGAAACTCATACCAGCATTAAGTCCTAGCTTTGCTTCTTTGATGAAAAAATCTCTTATAGCTCTACACTTTAGATTCATACCTCTACAATCAAGCCACGCAAGATATGTAGCTTCTATAGGTACTGGTTTTATGATATTGTTATGTTTTTTACAAACTTCCTCAAGTAGCCCATAGTTACCCATCAAGTGCACTTTCAACTCACTAAGCCACTCCCTGCCCCCTTTATAAGCAGCTTCAAAAGCCACTTGCGACAAAACACTACCATGCCCAATATGAACTTTTTTATAACTTTGTAAAAATCTCTCTTTTAAGATTTTGTTAGATATTGCCACACTGCTTATGCTAAAGCCCGCCATATTAAAAGTTTTTCCAACTCCTATGGCTGTTATAGTTATATCTCTTGCCTTTTGGTTAAGAGATGCAAAAGGGATATGTTTGTTTGGCGCATAGACTAAATCTGAGTGAATCTCATCACTAAAGACTAAGATGTTGTGTTCTAAACAGAGTTCTAAAATCTCTTCTAGCTCCTCTTTTCTCCATGCTCTACCAACTGGATTATGAGGAGAACAAAGGAGTAAAAGTTTAGTCTTATCATCTATTTTTCTTCTTAAATCCTCTATATCAAAAAGATATCTTCCATCACTCGCCTGCTTTAGAGGATTAATTAGAAGTTCTCTTTTTTGTTTTTTTACACTACTTAAAAAAGGGGGATATATAGGAGTTTGAACTATCACCTTATCACCTATTTCGCTAAAGGCATCGATTACCAAATCCATAGATGCCACAACGGAGTGAGAGTAGAGCAGATCTTCTAACTCATAAGAGATTCCATGCTCACGTTTGAGCCACTCTATTTGTGCCTCAAATGCACTCTCTGGCATAGATTCATAGCCAATAATTGGGTGTTCTAACCTCTTTTTGACCGCTTCTATTACAAATCCTGGCGTGTTTATATTCATATCAGCAACCCAAGCAGGAAGCACATCTTGTGTCCCAAAAAGCTCTTCTCTTAGAACGTACTTCTCAGCTCTAGAATTTTCTCTATCTGAGTGTGTGCTAAAGTCGTACTTCACTTCTTCTTCCAGATACTACACTGTGCGATAGTGTGCTGAAACTTCCTTGCCGTCTCTTTTATAACAAACTCTATATCTCTAAGATGCACTAGTTCAAAGTGAGGGTTTAAAATCTCTTTTAGACTGTCTAGTGTCCTTACTTCATTGCCCTCTGCATCTATAAAGCCGCCTAACCACATCTCTTTTTGAGTTGAGCTCTCTTGCCACGTATATGGAGAGGTTATCATAAGTGTGCCCTCGCTATTTAGCCTCTCATGGATAGTTTGCAAAAAGAGCTTAGGATTGTAGAGTCTATCTATGAGATTTGTTGCCATCACTAAATCGTATGAGTTTAGATTTGGTTTGAGATTACACGCATCTCCTTGCCAAAATGAGACTTTGTGGGCAATATCCCCATAGCCTAACTCTTCAATGCTTACCTTTTTGTTTTGCACCAAATCTCCCTCTAGTTTAGATGCAAAGGCAACATATCCTCTCTCTTTTAACTTCACTCCCACTTGAATGAAACGAGCGGAGAAGTCAACACCCTCAACCTTATCAAACTCCTTTGCAAGCTCAAAACTAGCCCTTGTAGTGGCACATCCCAAATCGAGTGCTTTTGTTTTGTTGGTGCTAAATTCTACTGCTATCTTTGCACACTCTTTTGCAAAGTTTTTGGCTCCAAAATAGCTTTTGCCATATTGAAATTCACAATACTGCGAAACTAGCTCATCACTCTCATATATATCTGATTTACTCTCATCTTGATTACTTGATATTACATATCTAAATCCTGCATTTTGGGGGAAATGTTTCCTAAAAGCGTATCGAGAGTGCTTCATGATAAGGTTTCCGCTACTAGCCCATGATGAGCCAAAGATTAGTGCATGTTTTTCATCAAAGGTTGGAGCTGTAAAGTCATCATAAGCTTCATGAACTTCAAAGCCTTCAAATGGTCTTATTGGGGTTCTGCCCCACTGCCAAACATTTCCTACCACATCGTAAATTACTTCACCGCTTTTTATATGAAAACCAAACTCATTTACAGGGCATGAACTAGCGTAATGGTAGAAGTTAAGATTTGCGCGACTTTGATGAAACTCAGGTAAATCTTGGATATTGGTTTGTTCATAAATAGCTCTATATTCAGCCTCACTAGGAAGTACAAAAAGCACTCCATCTTTTTTACTCTTATATCTACAAAATGCCTCAGCCTCTAACGCATTTACATCAACTGGCCAATCAAGTGGCATGTCTATAAGCTCACACAGAGCTCTATATCTATAAGCCCCCTCTTCATAAACCCAAAAAGCAGGATGTTTTGCCTTTGAATTTTTGAGGTATTGCAATCCCTCTTCATCCCAAAACTCATCACTCTCGTAACCGCCACTCTCTACAAACTCCATAAATTCTGCATTACTTACAAGATATTTTGAAGCTTTAAATTCACTGACTTCTTCTTCATAATGGCCATATTCATTATCCCAACCGTAGAGATTGTGAGTTGTGTTTTTTCCTAGTTTTATATGCTGTGATGCTATCTTAATCAACTCATTTTTTGGAGCGTTTGAATTGTGCGAACATATTTTAAACTCTTCTGTGCACTTTACAAATTCTAGTGGCATCTGGCGATGAAGAACAAGTGAAGTCTCTACATGAATCCTCTCATGCTCAATACCCATAAGAACAACCCACATAGGAGAATCTTGTCTGATGGGAAGCTCAAACTCAAGAGTCATAATAAGCTTGCTTACTATCTCTCTTACCCTCGCTCTATACTCTCTAACTTCATCAACCCTTGGCCACGCATAGCTTTTAGAATTCACATCATCCCATGCCATCTCATCAACACCTACTGCAAAGATGGACTCAAAGTTTGCATCTACTCTTTTGTCGATTATCTTCATAAGTATAAGCTTGTTTATAAAAAAAGTAGCAGTGTGGCCGAAGTAAAATATCATCGGATGCCTTGATGGTTCAGACTTTTTGTAAAAAACTTCATCACTTGCAAGGGTCTCAAAAACTTTCTCATAAAGTGTATAAGTATTGTTAAAATATTCTAATATTTCTTGTCGTTTATTCTCTATAGTGCCCTCATCAAGCGTAGGAGGATATATGCTAAAATTGTTCATATCAAGCCCTTTTGTTTTGCTATAATTATTATATGAAAATTCATCAAAGCCCAAGATTAAAGAACCAAACAAAACTCATCCACGCGTTTAGCTCAAGAGATGGCGGAGTAAGTCTTGCTCCATTTGACTCCCTTAACCTAGCCTTTCATGTGGGCGATAAGGAAGAGTCAGTTTTAAAAAACCACGATATCTTAGCATCTCACCTCAACTACAAAAGACAAACACTTGTTCATATGAAGCAGATTCACTCAAACTTAGTTCATATCGTAGATGTAGGGGATGATTTTTTAAATCCGCCAACCTGTGATGCACTCATAACTGACAAAACGAATATCCCACTTATGGTTATGGTAGCAGATTGTAGCCCTCTGCTTTTTTATGATCAAAGCAGAAGAGTTATAGCGGTAGCTCACGCAGGAAGAGAGGGGGCTTTTAAAAATATCGTAAAAAATGTAATTGAGAGTTTTGTAGATGACTTTGGCTCAGATGCAAGAGATATAGTTGTAGCCATAGGTGCTAGTATCGGTGTTTGTTGCTATGAAGTTGGACTTGAGATTAAAACAAAAGCAGAGGAGTTAGGGCTTGAGTTTGCAATAGAGCAAAGAGGTGGTGCTCTTTTTTTAGATGTTGGCAAGATTTTAAAGTCTCAACTCCTAGCATCTGGTATAAAAGAGCAAAACATCGATATTAGTGAGGAATGTAGCTGTTGCAGAGCTAACAAATATTTTTCCTACAGAGCGTCTAAAACTACAGGAAGATTTGCTGGCGTTTTGATGATGCAAAGAGCACGCTAACTTTAACACCATAAACTTTTACAATCTCATCTAAACAAAACAAGCACTCAT
>CAYWVG010000036.1:0-2937 GCA_964461645.1 uncultured Sulfurimonas sp.
TTTGCGATTTTAATATCAAATGTTGAGAATATTGACTTAGAAGAGTATGGCGAACGAGTTACGCCCATAGAGGGGGTGCCCCCACTTTAGTGGGGGATATATGGGCGAACTCGTTCGCCCCTTGGCTATCTATTAAAAGTTATCGGACACGATTTAAAAATTAAAGAGGAAGTGACAAAATGAAAAACTACGGATTAACAAAATACCAAATAAACAAAGCTTTTGACAAACTAAAGTTTAATAAAGAGTTTATGCACGGCAACGGAGTGCAAATTGATAATAAATTTGTGCCTTACGCTGACTTCGTATCAAATAGTTATATGAATAGTGATAGATACATCGCAGAACTACAACATCGTGCGTGGTCTATCTATGACTATGCAAAAGAGAGAAATTTAGAAAATATTTTCTTTACTCTAACATTACCGGGCCATTGGCACGAAATGAAGCAAAAATCTAAATTTGATAAAACTATGATTTTTAATAAAAAATATGGTGGTCGCAAATATATAAAAGTTACTACAAAAAAAACTAAATTAAAATTTGATTTTATTAATGCTCATGTAGTGCAAAATATCCCATATATAGAGCCTACACTTGATTTTACTAATACAGTTGATAAATATAGTCCTCGTAACGCTTCTAAAGAATTATCTAAAATGCTAAAAAGATTTTTTGATGATAGAGCATATAAAAATATTGATAAAGTTGATAGATGTTACTTTAGAGTTACTGAACCGCACAAAGACGGAACTCCTCATATACATATATCTTTATTTGTACCAGCTGATAAAGTAGAAAGTATAGTTAAGGCTTTAACTAGACTATATCCTGCACCACTCGGTAAGATAGAGACAAATGTTAAAAGTTCAGTATCTTATCTTATGAAATATATTTTAAAAACTCTTGATGATTTAAGAGAAGATAGCGACAAAATTACCAATCTTACGCTTTGGTATCTATATCACGGGATTTCTCGCTTCTACACTTCACGAACTTTTGTATCTTTGGAAGTTTATAGAAAACTAAACGGCATGTATACTTTAACAGATTTATCAAAGGAGTATTGGAACGACAATATCTCTATTTATACGGACACTACCACTAAAAAAGTTGTTTTAATAGAGAATGAATATGGAACTATTTACACACCAAAGCCAGTAAATTGGTATGACAAGCTAATAGATACAGACCACACTTATTTAGAAGCTGAATTTGAGCCTATTTATAAAGACAAAGAAGACTTTAAAAAGCCTCTGGAAATTGTCATAGACAATGATGAATTTATAGTTCATCACTTCGCACTAGACAAGCTCAAAAAAGAGAATAAACAAAGATCCATAAACAATGAGCATTTAAAAAGTTTAAATGAAATAATGATTAAAAAAACTATTCCGCCTTATCTTATGAAAAATTATCAGTTATTAGAATATTTTGAAAATATAGATATGGATACAGTTAATTTTACTCACTATGCTATTACAAGAAACTTGCTTGTTAATCGTGGTTTACTCTTAGATACTGCATTATTAGATTTAAGAGAATTACAAGAGTTTAAAGAATTTTAAATGACATTTGAATACTACGCTAAAACATATTTAAAAATAAAAAAAACAGAATTAAAGCCATCTTCTTATTATAAATATGAAACTACTGTAATAAATAAAATAATGCCCTCTTTTTTAAATCGTGAAATATCAACCATAAAAGCTAGTGAGCTTAGATTATGGCTTTTGAATTTTGACAAGACAAATAAAACTTTATCTCATTATATTTCAGTATTAAGGGGTATATTTCAAGAGGCAATTTATAATGAAGATATTGCACAAAACCCATGTAAATATTTACGAAAATTTAAAATAATTAAAAATGAAATTTTACCTTTTTCGGTTAATGAAGTTAATCAGATTTTAAATTATGTTAAAAATCCTAATTTTAAATATTATCTTTATATAGCTTTTTATACTGGTATGAGAGGTGGCGAAATAATAGGATTAAAAAAAGATGATATTAACTTTAAAAAAAATATTATAAAAGTAAAACGCTCTCGTGGGAGACATGGCGAAAGTAGTCCAAAAACTCAAAGCGGTGTGCGTTCTGTTCCTATTTTAGATATATTAAAACCTCATTTAAAAGATTTATATAATCTACATGATAACGATTATTTATTTATTACACAATTTAAAAAGCCTTATAACCATAATGAAACTTTTTATAATAAGTTTTGGTTACCTATTTTTGATGATTTAGATATTAAATATCGTAGATTATATAACACCCGTCACACATTCGCAACTATGATGCTATCAAATGGTTTTACAACTCCTCAAAATTTAGCTCAAATATTAGGACATTCTAACGCTCAAATGGTTTACCAAGTATATGCAAAATATATAAATGATGGTAAGTTTGATTTTAAATTTAATATAAATCTTTATTAAGGGGTGTAAAGAGATTTAGCTTGTTTTTTATGAAGTTTTAAAAGTGGCTATTTTAGGGGTTTGTTGTGTGTTATGGTGCGATCGGAGAGATTTGAACTCTCACACCTCTCGGCACAAGCCCCTCAAGCCTGCGTGTCTACCGTTCCACCACGATCGCATAAATTAGAAAAAATCTTAAACCCAAAAGAGGGTTTAAGAGAGGGTTTATTTAGATTAACCTAAATAAGGGTTAGCGTAAAGAGCAATTAGTGCAATTACTAGTGCATAAATAACTTGTGCTTCGATCATCGCAAGAGCGATAAACATTGTAGTCATTAGCTTAGCGCCAAGACCTGGGTTACGAGCAGTACCAGCGATTGTAGCAGCTGCAGTATGGCCCATACCTATAGCTCCACCAAGAGCAGCAAGACCAAGACCAAGACCAGCCGCGATCATTGAGTACGCTTTAAGAGTTTGGTTAGCAACATCACCATCAGCAGCAAGAGCAGCAGTAGTA
>CAYWVG010000036.1:2947-13865 GCA_964461645.1 uncultured Sulfurimonas sp.
GCCATGATTTCCCTACTAGAAAATGATGGCGAATTATACAGAAGAAGTCTTAAACTTTAGTTTAAAGTTAAATTAACTTATAAACTCTCAGTACGACCTAGAGAGATCTTGTTGCCTTTAAACTCTAAGATCTCAACTAGAATCTTATCGCCTTCACTAAGTACATCTGAGACTTTTTCAACTCTTTTTTCTGAAACTTTAGAGATATGAAGAAGTCCGTCAGTTCCGTCACTTAGCTCTATAAATGCGCCAAAGTCAACTATTTTTTTAACAGTCCCCTCACATTTATCGCCTACTTGGTATTTTATTTTCTCTTGCTTTGGAGTATTTGCAATATCTTGTATATGCTCTTTTGCTCCCATGACACCAGTTTTGTTTTTACCTGTAACTTTTACTTTTCCATCTTTTTTATCGATGTCTATAGCCACTTCAAACTTCTCAATAATCTCACGAATAACTTTTCCAGCTTGACCTATAACATCCCCAATTACACTTGGATCTATGTGGAAAAAATCTGTACTTGGGAGAACTCCATCGTTAAACTCTATGTTTTTCTCAGCATCTATCATAATATCTATAATATGACTTCTTCCCTCTTTTGCTTGGTATAGTGCTTCTTTTAAAATGTCAAGAGAGATCCCACCTAGTTTTATATCCATCTGCATAGCTGTTATGCCATCTTTTGAGCCAGTTACTTTAAAGTCCATATCTCCATCATGATCTTCAAGTCCCATAATATCTGAGAGTATTGCGTAGTTGCCGCCATCAGAGACCATTCCCATAGCAATACCAGCTATAACATCACTAGTATCTATATCTGCAGCTCTAAGAGCCATATAACCACCACAAACTGTAGCCATTGAAGATGAGCCATTTGACTCAAGGATCTCAGAGACTAGTCTAATAGTTTCGCCATTTAGATCTACTATAGGCTCTAGCGCTCTTTTTGCAAGATTTCCATGACCGAGTTCTCTTCTTTTTGTTCCCATAACTGGAGTCGCTTCACCTACGCTAAAGCCAGGAAAATTGTAGTGAACCATAAAGTTTTCGTTTTGGATTCCCTCATCAGTTAGGCTCTCAAACATCTGACCATCTTTAACTCCGCCCATAGTTAAAACTACTAAAGCTTGAGTCTGTCCTCTTGTAAAAAGACAAGAAGCATGAGCTTTTGGAAGAACATTTGTAGATATAGATATAGGTCTAACTTCAGTTAAAGATCTACCATCAGCACGAACTTTTGTTTGGAGTATTTGAGATCTTACTTGCTCTTTTTTTACGCTCTCTATAGCATCTTTTAAAGAGACTTCTGCTTCAACTTCCGCCCAATCTGTTTTTGTTTTTATAATGTTTTTTCTAAGCTCTCTTAATGCAGTTGAGCGTTCTGATTTTGCCATTTGGTTCATCGCTGACGCGATATCTGCTAAGTGGTTTTCTCTTACATAAGACACCATCTCATCATTAATTGCATGCGCTTTACACTCTATAGTTTTTGTTGGTTTTTTAAATGCAGCAAATGATTCTTCATACTTTTTATTATTTTCAAAAAGAGCTTCTTGTGAGAGTTGTAAAATCTTTATAAGTTCATCTTCGCTGATTGCATTAGACTTGTGAATAGAGATATTTGGAGTGCTAAGAGTTGGATCTATCATTGGATCTATAATAAAACTCTCTTGTAACTCTTGCTCATTTGTACCCATAGAACGCATCTCTATCATCAAAAGATCTTCTTTTGTGCCAGATAAGAATAGATCTAAGCTCGAGTTTTTTAATTGTGAAAGAGTTGGATTTAAAATTAACTCACCATCAACTTTAGCCGCTCTTATAGCAGATATAGATGTGTTTATATCTATGTCTGAAGTGTAGAGTGCAGCTGAGGCTGCTTTTAGCGCTAAGGCTTGTAGATCTGCATCTGAGTCCGCGCTAAAAGTCATAATAGTTATTTGAGTAGGATGTCCAAAACCCTTAGGAAAAACAGGACGTAAAGAGCGGTCAATGATGCGAGAAGTTAGAGTCTCAAAGTCACTTGGTTTTGTCTCACGCTTGAAAAATCCACCTGGAATTTTACCAGCTGCATATGTTTTTTCAATATACTGAACAGTAAGAGGTAAAAAATCATCTTTTACTACCTCTGTTTCATCTATAACAACAGTAGCTAAAATAACACTATCTCCTGATCTGATCCATGCTGAACCATTTGCTTGTCTTGCTACTTCACCAAATGAGTAACTCTCCGTTTTGTTTTGTAACTCTATGTTTACATCATATTTCATTCTTTTCTCCTAAGTATTTTTCTATTTTTTCTTCTTCAACTTTTTCTAGCTCTTCGTAGTAGAGTGTAGTCTCAACATAATCATCTATCTCATATAGAGTAAATATGTCATCTGCAAAAGGCTCTAAAAGTTCTAGCGTATCACGAGGTAGGACAGGAACTGCAATATATAAGGCTTTTGGCTTCATCGCCAAAATAGTTTTTATCGCAGTCATCAACCGAAGCCCAGTTTCACTTCCCTCATCAATAAGCAAAACTACTTCGCCTTTCATAGATGCAAAAGGTCTTCCTTTTCTATATTGATAAACATAGCTGAGTATTTGCTCTTCGTGCTTTCTTTGAGCTTCTCCATAGATATAGTCATACTGAATATCAAATGTTTTTACTAATTGTTCATTTATAACTATCTCTTCTCTTTCACTAACTCTTGCTATCTCACAATCATCATTATTTGGAGCTAAGATGGCTTCTGAGAAGAGAAAATCAAGTGCATTTGGAAGCTTTTTTCTAAGAAGATAAGCTAATTCCAACCCACCTCTAGATATTGCCACCATTTTCCAAGACTCATCTTTGAGTCTTTGCATAGGTATAACATCCATTAGCTTTGTAGCAGCATCTTGTCTGTTTTTAAGTATGTGTTTATACTTTTTCATATCTTATAATCCTAAATTATTCTGACAATTTATGTTCATAAAGAGGACCACTGTTTGGACTCATCATGGGTTTTAGAGCTATTGTAAGGTAGATATATCTGTCATATATAGAAGTTGAACCAGTTTCTGTTAGTACTGGTCTGTTGTTTTCTAGATATTTAAGACCAAAATTCCAACATTTTTGTTGATATAAAAAGCCTATCTCAGTACTCTTTTTCATGCTTCTTTCTATATCATAATTATATCTTATATGGTAAGAATAATGCTTGTTGTAAGTATAACTAGCACTAGATGTGAGATAGCTTGTATAAGGAGAATAAGTAGAAGTCTCTTTTAAAAATGTATCCCTGTAAAGATGAGATAGAGAGATGTTAAAGCTATCGGTGTTGTACGAGATCTCATTATAAAGTTTTGAAAATTTATTTTCATCATAATTATATAAAAGATTATTATATAGTCTTATGCTAGAAGTGATTTGATAGTCAAGCTCATTTTCTAACTCTCCAAGACGGTTTTGCACATTTTCATAGTTTATTTTTTGAGCCAAGCTATGATAGAGTATTTGTTCTCCCGTAGCATTATAAATATATTGTGAAAAGTCAAGTTGAAGCTCTTCTTCTACATCTGATATATTATAAAATTCACATTGAGGAGTATCTTTATTTTCTGCTTCAGAGCAAAATTTTTGATAATTTTGATAAAAACCAGTTCTTGTTTGTCCTCCATCAATCTTGTAGCTAGAACCAAACCCTACAACATGAGTAAAGTCTTCATAAGCCTTGCTTAACTGAGAAGAGAGTGAAAAAACATGATGATTCCTTGCATAATATCCATTTTCCCACTCAGTTATTTTAACTTCTTCTCTTCCGTTGAATTTTGAATGTTGAGCATATAAAATAGTTTTATATGAAGCATTTAGATACTCATCAAAAAAAGTAGCTTGAAGGCTTATTGGTATATTGATATCTGTTTGAGTTGTATGTTTTCCAACCTTTCTATAAAGATTGTTGCTTTGTATATCTAAGTTATATATAAGATGATCATCTAAAAAAGTATCTAAATATCTATGGTAGTGTAGTGTTGGTATTTTTTGAATAGTATCATCATTATTAACTTTTGTTAAGTCTTGATAGTATTTAAAATATGCACCAAAGTAGTCTGTGTCATTGTTGTAAAAGAGATTAACTTTTGAGAGAATTTGAGATGAAGTTGCATTTTCAATTGTGTCATTTGTGGATAGATTTATATAATCAACATCATTCATATGGTTTATATCAATATAGAGTCCTGATTGTCCTTTGAGTTTTGTACCAAACCATTGGTTTATAACATCACTATTATCATATAAAAAGTTATATCCATAGTGCTTATCATTTGCTAGTTCATTTTCTAGAGCATATTTATCTTGCTCTTTAAAATATCCAGTTGTAAGTTCTCCCTTTGATATAGCAGAATCTACAAATCTAAAAGTAGAGTAGCCTCCATAACCACGGGAAGTTCTAACTTGTGGTTTTAACTCAAGATCCCACCAATTTTGCTCAGCAATGTAGATAGGTTGTTCATAATAAAAACCTTCAGCCTCAGATAGGCCAAACGCAGGGACTAAAAGACCAGTTCTTCTTTTTGTATCAAGCGAATAACCAATGTAGGGAGTATAAAAAACAGGAATATCGTAGATGAAAATTCTAGCATTAAAAATATTTAACCACATATCATCAGAGTTGTATGTTGAAGAAGAAAAGTGTAGTTTCCAAAGCGGATCATTAGGGTTACATCCGCTCATAACCCCAGAAGAGATCTCAAAGTCTTTGTCAAAAGTACAACCCTCATCTGCACTGATCCAAACTTGAGAGTTTTTCTCAAGCATGTAGAAGGGTCTAAAAACTCTCTCTTTTTTGGCAATATTTAGTCTTGCATAATCTCCTAAGAGTTTATATTTATTTGCTTGATTAGCACGAATGTTTCCAAAGAGTTCTAGATTTGAGGTGTTTTTATCGTAAATAGCCTCATCTGAACTTATAAAATAATCTTTATAAACTACAGTCACTTCACCTGTTGCTTTTATAATATTGTCTTTTGAATTCATATTGGTAGAGTAGATTTCGACTTTATCGTTTATCTCTTCACCATATATAAACGACGCTATCATCAAGATAACAAAAACTATCCTAAGCATCTACAACCAAAGTGCTTGCGGTTTTGTCATGCCAAGTCTGTCTCTCTGGGTTTAGTAGTCCCCAAAGAAATCCCAAATATAAAAATAGTTCAGATATAACTCTAAATATAGCGCGGTTTAGTGCGACTATGACATTTGGAGTCTGCATAGTTTTTGTGTCAATGACTCGTATTTTCATAATTATTTTTCCAACACTAGCCCCATATTGCATTACAAAAAAAGCTTGATAGATGACCTTTAAGAGCATGAATTCTAATGCAAACTCATTTGTAAGGTTGATGATTTCTTCTGTAGTAGCAGCATTCGCAAAAGAATCCCAGATAGAGATAATAAGCAAAAAAGAGAGTAGCATCTCATCTATAAAAAAAGCCATAGCTCTTTTTTTGTTACTTGTTAGAGTTATTTCTTCATTGTGAAGTTTGTTTTGTATCTCATCATTCAATGTATATCCTATAAGGCTTGATATGCTATATCAGTTCTAAGCTTTTTACCAGCAAAATGAACTTGTCCACATCTCATATAAGCTCTATCTCTCGCTTCTTTTATGGAATCTCCTAAACCAACACAGACTAAAACTCTACCACCATCTGCATAAAGGATGCCATCTTCTAGGCTTACTCCTGCATAAGAGATATGTGTATATTTCTCAATCTCTTCATGGTTTACCGCGTCAACAATTATCTCAGCAGGAGTTGAACTTTTATATGGGTAGTTCTCGCTTGCCATTACAACACCTACTGCAAATTGCTGTGAAAACTCTACTTTTATATCGCCGAGTCTATTTGTAGCAGCTTTATAAAACATATCGCTAACACTTGAAGTCATAAGTGGCATAAGGATCTCACACTCTGGATCTCCAAAACGAACATTAAATTCTAGTGTAATTGGCTCACCGTTAACTACCATAATCCCGATAAATAAAACTCCTTCAAAGGGAGCGTTCTCTTTTTTCATTCCATCAAGAGTAGGGCGGATGACTCTGTCTTTTACCTTTTGATAAAGTTCCTCATCAACTAAAGGAGTTGGAGCATAAGCTCCCATTCCACCAGTATTTGGACCCTCATCACCATCTTTTAGTCTTTTATGATCTTGTGCAGCTGGGAGAAGTATATAGTCATCGCCATCACAAACTGCAAACATTGAGAGTTCGTAACCATCTAAAAACTCTTCAACTATGACCTTAAGTCCTGCATCTCCAAAGCTTTTTCCACTTAGCATCTCTGAGATCGCAACTTTTGCTTCGTCGTGAGATTGTGCAATTATTACACCTTTTCCACCACAAAGTCCATCAGCTTTTACAACTATTGGAGCAGTTAAAGTCTCTGTAAATTTAAAGGCATCTTCTATAGAATCTGTCTCAATATAGCGGGCTGTTGGAATATTATATTTTGCAAGAAAGTTTTTCATATATACTTTTGAGCCCTCAAGCTTTGCAGCCTCTTTTGAGGGACCAAAAATAGTTAAATTGTGAGATTTGAAGATATCTACAACTCCATCAACAAGAGGAGCTTCTGGACCTACTATTGTTAAGTCAATTTCATTTTGTTTTGCAAAAAGTGCAAGAGAATTATAATCGTTAATATTTATGTTTGTACCTAAGTTGTTTGTAGCGCCATTTCCTGGCATAAAAAATAGTTCGTGATTTTCTTTTTCATTTTTGATAGCTCTAGCTATTGAGTATTCTCTTGCACCTGAGCCTAAAATTAATATTTTCATTGATAGTTTTTCCTGTAAAAGTTATAGTCGGATTTACTTAGGTGAAGACCTTAGTAATAGCCCGAAGTAGCCGTCTCGTATTTGGCTTGGTTCTAAAAGCCGTAATTGGGTGAAGAGAGTGTTTTATAACGGTGGCATCATCTCGATAGAGTTAACTATCTCAAACGACGACACCACACACAAAAACCCTACTTATTCACTATTTGAAAATGTAGAACCCTCATATTTACGATATCTCGAACTACTCAGACTAGAAGTTTATTATACTAAAAGAATTCTTGATTTTATTTAAGAAAATCCTTTTTTTAGGAGTTATTTAGCTTTTATGCCCTCTATCTCGACTTCTAGCTTAACATCTTCTCCAATAGCAAAACCACCAGCTTCTAAAATAGAGTTATAAGTCAGGCCATAGTCAGCTCTTTTTATCTTTCCCTCTAGCGAAAAGCCAGCTCTTTGCTTACCTGATGGGTCTATAATAGTTCCACCACTTTCAAACTGTAACTTAATATTCTTAGTTACACCCTTTAATGTAAAATCTCCATAAATATTGTCTCCATCCGCTTTTGTCATCTTAAAAGTTATAGTTGAATATTCATCAGCATCAAAAATCTCTTCTTCTTTTAAGTGAGCATCTCTCTTAGCGTTTGCAGTGTCAAT
Source organism: uncultured Sulfurimonas sp. (assembly GCA_964461645.1). Classification (GTDB taxonomy): domain Bacteria; phylum Campylobacterota; class Campylobacteria; order Campylobacterales; family Sulfurimonadaceae; genus Sulfurimonas. The sequence goes on from CAYWVG010000036.1 coordinate 10,419, forward strand.
TGATTCTACTTGGATTTCACCATTTAGAGCGGTTAGTTTGTTGGTTTTTTCATCATACTCAAATGTACCCTCAAAGTCACTAAATGAGCCTTTAACATTTGATATCATCATATGTTTTACTTTAAACCCTATATTTGAGTGAGCTCTGTCAACATTGTAAGAAGCGGCAAATAGTGACGATACAAATAGTGAACCTATAACGAGTAGCTTTGTAAATTTCATTTTACATCCTTGGTATTAATTTGGAGTAGTTTATCATCGTGCAACTTAAAGAAAAATAACTAACTGATATTATCTATTAATATCAAATCACAAAAAAAGTTCTATCGTAATGCGAGAGCTAGCTCCATACAACTCTCTATAGAAGTGTGTTGAGAAATCTCAAAATTAATCCCATCTGGAATGGCTTTTGCAGTAGTTGTTCCTATAACAATTACCTTAGCATCTTCATCTATTGTGTGAGTTTTTAAAAAACATTCTATGGATGATGGAGAGGTAAAGATTAGAATTGAGTTTTTTAGAACCTCTACTTCAAGAGCCTCTTTCGCACATTCACTTACATATAAAATTTTCTCAGCTATAGAGTAACCATCAGCTTTGCATCTTGCTACAAAGTCTGATGCAATAGACTGGGCTCTTAGATATAGCCACTTCGTCTCTTTAGATTTTTCTTCTATAAACTTAACTAGATTATCTCCATAACCATCTCCAAAATCTAGAATCTCTCCACCAAAATCTTTGTAAGCATCAGCTGTTTTTTTTGATACGCAGAGTGCTGGAATATTTATAAACTCTTCTTTTGTATATTGTTTAAGAGCCTTTACGGTCTGTTTAGATGTGATGATTAGATGGTCATACTTGCTGAAGTCTATATTTGGTTTTAAAAAGCGGACTTGTAAAGATTGTGCACTTATGGCATCTGGATGTTTTGAAGTAGCAAAGAGATATATTTGTCTTGACATGAAAGTCTCCTAAAGGATAATTGAATGCTCTGATTAATCTATAAACTAGATTCCGTGTCAAGCACTAAATGACGAGACACGCGTCATCCTGAACTTGATTCAGGATCTAGCTTAATAATTGTTCAGAGCACTCAATTAAAAATATAAATAAAATTCTTAAAAATCTAAATTCTTCTTAATTTTATTCCCACTCTATTGTTGCTGGTGGTTTTGAGCTGATATCATAAACAACTCTGTTTATGCCATCAACTTCATTGATAATTCTTCTACTTATTCTCTCTAATAAATCATGTGGAAGATAAGCAAATGTTGCTGTCATTCCATCAACTGCCTCAACAACTCTCACACAGATCGTGTTGTCATAAGTACGGTTATCACCCATTACACCGACTGATTTTACATTTAGTAGTACTGCAAATGCTTGCCATGTTTTAGCGTAGTAACCACTTGCTTTTAACTCATCAAGTAAGATAACATCAGCCTCACGTAAAATTGTTAGATCTGGGACATTAACATCGCCCATTATTCTAATGGCAAGTCCCGGTCCAGGAAATGGATGGCGGTTTATCATAGACTCTGGAAGACCGAGTTCTAGTCCGATTTTTCTCACTTCATCTTTAAAGAGTTCACGAAGAGGCTCGATAAGTTCAAAATCCATCCAATCAGGTAATCCACCAACATTATGATGAGACTTGATAACTTCAGATGGACCGTTTACTGAGATAGACTCTATCACATCAGGATAGAGTGTTCCTTGAGCTAAAAACTTGATACCATCGTGTTTTTTTGCTTCTTTCTCAAACTCTTCTATAAAGGTGTGACCTATAATTTTTCTCTTTTGCTCAGGATCTGATACACCTGCTAATTTGCCTAAAAAGTTATCTACAGCATCTACTGTAATGAGAGGAGTTTTTAGGTTTACTTTAAATACTTGCTCAACTTGTTCTCTCTCACCTTTTCTTAAAAGTCCATTATCAACAAAAACAGGGATAAGCTGATCCCCAATAGCCTCATAAAGCATAGCAGCTACAACTGAACTATCAACTCCACCACTAAGACCACAAAGAACTTTTCCAGTTCCTACTTTCTCACGTATAAGTTTGACTTGCTCTTTTAAGAAGTGTTCCATCTTCCACTTCTCATCCACTCCACAAATATTTTTTGCAAAGTTTCTAAGCATCAAGTAACCTTCCTCAGAGTGTTGAACTTCTGGATGGTACTGCATGGCGTAGATTTTTTTTGTCTCATCTGCAATAGCTGCAAATGGAGAGTTAGCAGATGTTGCAATTGGTGAAAAACCATCTGGCAGTACATCTACTTTATCACTATGACTCATCCAAACAATAGCGTTGTCATCGCAATCTCGTAAAAGAGGTGAACAATTTTCACCTACATCTATAATATGAAGTTCAGATTTACCATATTCGTGATGAGATGAGCGAATAACACTTCCACCAAAATCAACTGCAATTCTTTGCATACCATAGCAGATGCCAAGGATTGGTAAGCCGAGTTCATAAATAGCTTTATCAACTACATAAGCATTTTCGCTATAAACAGAAGATGGACCACCACTTAAGATGATGCCTTTTGGGTTTTTTGCCTTAATATCTTTGACACTTGCGTGATATGGAAGAATCTCACAATATATCTTATCTTCACGTAAACGACGAGCTATGAGCTGTGTATATTGGGAGCCAAAATCTAAAACTATGATGCTAACATTTGTCATGGGAGACCTTTAAAAAAATGTGGTGTAAATTAATTGTGAAAGGATACTATAAAGTAGTTTAAATTTAAATGACGAGAGTAGCTTTAGCCCTATTGTTAAACTTAGGTGAATATTTTTAAAATATTCACCTAGTTGAGTGCCAAAGACAAATAGAATGAGTGCCTATTTAAGGGTGGGCATACCAACCTAACATTTCATACTGAACATACCAAACTGCGATAGAGGCAAAGTAACCAATAACGATAGTCCAAGACATTTTCATGTGCGCACCAAAAGTGTAAACACCTTTTAGTTTACCCATAACACCAACACCAGCAGCTGAGCCAAAACTAATCATACTACCACCAACACCAGCAGTTAAAGTAACGAGCATCCACTGATCTAGCCCAAGAGTTGGATTGGCTTTAAGTACGGCTGACATAACAGGTACGTTGTCCACAATAGCAGACAAGAAACCAACACCGATATTTACTGCAGTTGGACTAAAAATAGTGTAAAGATTTACTGCGTGAGCTAAGAATCCTGCAAAATGTAGTGCTCCAACAGCAGCTAATATACCAAAGAAAAACAGAAGCGTGTCGTTTTCAACTTTTGCAACTGATTTATATATTTGGATATCGCTGCCTTGATATCTTTTAAGTGAATAAGCGTAAAGCTTAAGAATAGAGAGACCAAATAACATTCCCCACATTGGAGGTAAGTGCATTACTTGTTTACCTATAACTGCTGATGCAATCGTGAAAATTCCTAAAA
>CAYWVG010000037.1:0-13657 GCA_964461645.1 uncultured Sulfurimonas sp.
TATCTTCTGTGTGAACTGGCCACTGAAGTCCTCTCTTTCTATGTCTCTCTAAGCGAGTATAGTCAGCTCCGCTAAATCTTCTATATGCGACCTCACGAACCTCATCCCAAACATCTTTTGAACTCTTATAGTTAGCATTTCCGCCCATTTTATTATCTAGCATCTGCAGAACTTCCCAGTCGTCTGGCAACGAACTCTTTACAAGAGGTTGAGAGAGATGGAGTCTTCTCATAGCGTTTATATATACGCCTGTTTTTTCATAAGCTGATTTTACACCTATAACTATGTCAGCTTTTTGTGCGATATCGGTCATAAAAAGCTCTTGAACTGCGATGAGTTCTAAGTTTTCTAAGGCTTTGTCTATCTTGTTAATATTTGGATGGATATGAGTTATATCTTCACCCATATTTAGTAGGGCTTTTATCTCTCCGCCTTGCATCGCATCTACGAGTTGTGGAGTCATAAGTCCGACTTCTTTAGCATCTTGATAGTCTGGCTCGTAGTATGGAAGCATCCCCATATCACAAGCTCCTTGAACATTGTTTTGTCCACGAAGTGGCATAAGTCCAACTCCACTTCCTCCAATGTTTCCAGTCATAAGCGCTAAGTGAGTTATCGCCATAACTGCATAAGAGCCATCTATATGCTCAGTGATGCCAAGTCCCCAAAATATCATAGACCTCTTAAGAGCGTACTCGCGAGCCACTTTTGGTATCAACTTTGCTAAACTCTCGTAACCCTCAACACCATTAAAATAATTTGGATTTGCAAAAGGATCATTTAAAATCATCTCTTTAAACTCGTCAAATCCCTCAGTCCTATGGGCTATAAACTCCTCAGAGTAAAGCTCTTCATCTATAATGACATAGGCTAACATATTTAAAACTAACAAGTTTGCTTCATGAGGCATGATGGCTTTATACTTTGCAAATCTATGTAGTTTTATCTCTCTTACATCAAAAACTGCCAAATTATCATGCTCTCTTGCTACATCAAGGATGCGGTTAGAGATGATGGGATGTGCCTCAGTCGTGTTTGAGCCTATAACAATCATAAACTCTGTGTTATATATGTCGTTGTAAGGATTTGTAGCAGCACCCTCGCCAATAGTTGTTCTCATGCCTTTTAGCGATGGAGAGTGACAGACTCTAGCGCAGTTATCAACATGAGGGGATTTTAGTGTTTGGCGGGTAAATTTTTGAAAAAGATATGAGCTCTCACATGAAGTCCTAGCTCCACCTATAGAGCAGACACTCTTTTGCCCATGTTCATTTTGAATCTCTTTTAACTTTATTGCAATAGCTGTAGTAGCACTCTGTAGGTCTGTTTCATACCAAACATCATCAAGAGAAGAAAGAGATGAAAAGATAGCGTTTTTGATGTCTGGATTTTTCTCTAAGAAAGATTTTTTTATGCGTGGGATTCTTAGTCTATCTTCTGCATCTACAAAGTCAAACCCATACTTTCCTTTGATGCAGAGCTTTCCTTGTGAGACAACTCCATCAGGATGAGCGAAGATATTTTTTATCTTGTTTTGTTTTACATCTACATTGGCAGCGATATCGCAACCAACACCACAATAAGTACAAACGCTATCTATCGTCTCTATATTTTCCATAACTCTTCCAGTTTTAAACTATCCTAATCATTACAGGAGTCGCATTTACAAAGTCTAGTTCTTTTATATCTTTTATCATGTTTTGAATATCTTTCTCTAAGGCTATATGAGTAGATATTAGCAAGTTTGCAGAGTTTGCTTGTGATGGACGCTGAAGCATAGTCTCTATTGAGATATTGTGCTTTTCAAATATTTTAGCTAACTTTGCAAGAACCCCAGTACGGTCTGAGACATTTATGCGAAGATAGTATTTTGAGTTTATATCCGCAGTTGCTTTTAGTGTAAGTTTGCCCTCTAACGGCTTGTCAAAGCCTAACATCGGTGCAGATTTTCCGCTTCTTGCAATATCAATAATATTTGCAATAACAGCACTTGCAGTCGCATCTCCACCAGCTCCAGGGCCATAGTAGAGTGTCTCGCCCACTTTATCGCCAACCACAGAGATAGCGTTCATCACACCATCTATCTTTGCTATCATCTCTTCTTGCTTGATCAAACAAGCGTGAACTCTAAGTTCTACTTCATTTGCATCTTTTTTTGCGATACCTAGTAGCTTTATAACATATCCAAACTCTTTAGCAAAAGCGATATCATCTTGAGCGATATTTTCAATCCCCTCAATTAGGATATCTTCAGGTTTTGCATCAATGCCATAAGCGATAGATGCTAAGATAAGAAGCTTATGAGCAGCATCATAACCACCAACATCAAAGGTAGGATCAGCCTCAGCATAACCCAAATCTTGCGCCTCTTTTAAGATGGCATCGTAAGAGACTCCATCATCACGCATCTTTGTAAGCATATAGTTTGAAGTGCCATTCATTATGCCCATGATGGACTCTATATGATTTGCAGAGAGACCATCACGAAGAGCGTTTATGATAGGAATCCCACCAGCTACAGATGCTTCATACTCAAAAGCTATATCTTTAGCCATATCTTGAAGTTCGTAGCGATGATAAGCTAAAAGAGCCTTGTTTGCAGTCACAACAGCTTTTCCTCTTTTTAATGCGCCCTTTACTACTTCAAAAGCCTCTTCCACTCCGCCCATAAGTTCCACAACAATATCAATCTCATCATCATCTAAAACATCATTCACATTGTCGCTTAGCTTTATATCTAAGCCTCTGTCTTTACTTAAGTCTTTTACAATTCCACACTTAACAACTATATCAACACCTGCTCTTGCAGAAATAACATCAGCATTATCTTTTAAGATTTGAGCTACGCTTGTTCCAACTGTCCCAACGCCTATTATTCCTACTTTTAACATAAATGCATATCCTTTAATTTATTTTATAAATTTAAGGGAGAATCCCCATTTTATTTATCACGCCAAAGGAACAAGTTTCTTTGGCTACGCTAATACCCCAAGAGTACTCCGTCGTGCGCGCTTGGTTTTGCTTAGCGCAAGGCTCTCGCAACCTTGTTGCTCTTAAATTCACTTTTCAAGTTATTTATTACTTTTTCTCTTCTTCAAATTGTTTTAAAAATTCTTTTATATTTCTTGCTGCTTGACGAATTCTGTTATCGTTCTCTATAAGAGCTATACGAACATAGTTATCGCCATAAGCACCAAAACCAATACCTGGAGCTACTGCTACTGCGGCTTCTTTTAGAAGTCTTTTTGAAAATTCTAAACTTCCCAAATGACGAGCCCGTTCTGGAATCTCTGCCCAAACAAACATACTAGCTTGATTTTTGCGTATTTTCCAGCCAGCTCTCTCAAAAGCGCGAAGCAAGATATCTTGGCGATGGTCATACTTATCTGTTATATCTTTAACACATTGCTGATCACCATTAAGAGCTACTGTTGCTGCAACTTGAATAGGTGTGAACATTCCATAATCAAGCCACGACTTAATCTTTTGCAACGCACCTATGAGTTTTTTATTTCCTACAAAAAAACCAACTCTCCAGCCAGCCATATTGTAAGATTTTGAAAGCGTAAAACTCTCAACTGCTACATCTTTTGCGCCCTCTACACTCATGATTGATGGAGTTTTATATCCACCAAAAGTTATATCACCATAAGCGATATCAGAGATAATATAAAATCTTTTCTCTTTTGCCATCTTTACAAGTCTCACATAAAACTCTTGTGTAACCGTGGCAGTTGTTGGGTTGTGAGGAAAGTTTACTAAGACATACTTTGGTTTTGGTGAACTCTCTTTAAAAACACGGTCTAAATCTTGGAAAAACTTATCTTCATCAAGCTTATAGTCTTCATCAAACTCTATACCAAACTTAACTACATTCCCACCTGCTAAGATAAAAGAGTACTCATGTATAGGATAAGTAGGATCTGGAATAACAGCAACATCACCAGGATTTGTTATGGCATATGTAAGATGTGCATAGCCCTCTTTTGAACCCATTGTTGCTACACACTCTGTCATTGGGTCTAAATCACATCCATATCTAGTTTTATACCAATCAGCTATAGCAACTAAAAGTTTTGGAATACCCTTTGAAGTTGAATAACCGTGAGTCTTAGTCTTATTGGCTGATTCTATAAGTTTTTCTCTTATGTGTTCTGGGGTGTCTCCATCAGGGTTCCCCATAGAAAAGTCGATAACATCAGCACCAGCTCTTCTTTCAGCCATTTTAAGCTCATTAACCTCAGCAAATACATACTTCGGTAGTCTCTTCATTCTGTCAAATTCTATTTCATCAAACATCAAATATTCCTAAGCTAATTATTGTCGTAATTCTAGCAAAATTATTTACACTTTGCGAATAATCTTTATCTATCTAGAGCCTAATGGCATCAAAGTCAAATCATCTCTTATATTTTTTAGAGAATATATATCTGAAATCTTTATATAGTGAGTGTTATCATTAAGATTTAATACAAGGTTTGCACTTTTACTATCGTGTTTTTCAACCTTTAGTAGATGCAAAGAAGCATCATAATAAGCAACATATGGATACCAACTATTTCTTTTAGATGATGAGATTTTAAGTTTCTTCACTTGTGAGACATCTATCCATCTAGAGTACAAAGATCTCTTTAAACTAAGTTCCACTCCATCTTGAAGCGACTCTACATTTAACCGTCCACCTCTCATATCTACAACATAAGTCCAGTCAGTAGCTGAAGTCCTTTGTATGTCAACTATTTGTGAACCGCTTTTGCTAAGCTCTTGTTGTAAGATTAAGGGATCTGTTGCATACTCTGATGTTAGATTTATGGTCCAAGTAAATTCTGAGTTATTTAGGTTTGACTCTTGTGTTACATATCTGTAATAGCCGATATTTCTAAGAGTATCGCCCATAATTTTAACAAAAAACAGAGGAGAACCATTAGTTTTAAATCGTAAAGTAAGCTCACTAGGCTTTTTAAAAAAAAGATTTAAGAGGCCATTGTCTTTGAGAGTTTGTATAACTTTTACAGCATCAACTCTATCATTTACAAAGTACTCTGATTTTTTAGAAAAAAGGATACCTATATATGCCTTGTTTTGATCGTAGGTACTAGAATTTATAAAAGTTTTTATTTTTTGTGTTAAAAGTTTATCGTCTTGAGCGGCATTTGCAAAAGAGAGCAAACTAAGAAGTAAAATAGTAGAAAATATTTTTACCATTTTTGTCCTCTATTTAACTCTTTAAACTCTGTAAAACTTAGCTTTGATATATTTGAATCTTTATATAGAAGTCTAAGATTTGATCTTTCACTAAACTCTTTTACAACTCCATCTATCTCTATCTTCACATGCCCATGACCAAGCGAGAGTAACCACTCTTTGTTTGGGTCTAACTCCAACTCTCCTGAGAAAAGTTTTTGATATTTCTTATAGTTTGAGAGGTCAATATAGCCTATCCATAGTTCTGATGATGGCACGATTTTAAAAGACTTTACAACTTCTACCACTTCAGGCTCTACGATTTTCTCTTCTACTTCTTTTTTGAGTTCTTCTATTGCTGTTGCATTGTCATCTTCTATCTCTTGTTTGTCTAAGATTTCTAGTTCATCACTTTTAGACATACTTTGTTGAGCATTTTGTATAGCGCTATTGTCTATAGTATGGTTATCAGTTTTTTCACTACTTTGGGCTATTTTGTCTAGGGTGAAAAACAAGGCTATTGCAAATATTGCTATAGCGATTAGGACATAAACGAAAGTATATTTTTTCTTTCTTGTGGGTGAGACAAAAAATCTAGTCTCTCCATCATCTTCTTCTGGAGCATTAAGAAGATAATACTCCTCGACTTTAACTTTAAACTCGCTCAAATCTACATTATATTCTCTTTGCAAGATAGATATAAAACCTTGCATCTGAATTTTGGTCATATCTTCAAAAGATTCGTGCAGCAGCGCCTGAACATGATGTCTTGCTATATGTGTTTGCTCATGTATTTTTTGTGCACCTATGTCTCTTAGTCTCTTAAGCCCATCACTCATATTCTCATCCTATCCATTAAAATAGCTCCAGCCACACTAACATTTAAAGAATCGAATTTATGTGACATTTTTATACTTACGACTTCATCTAACTTTGAGATTACTCTTGTGCTTAAGCCTTCGCCCTCGTTGCCAAGGACTAAAACTCTTTTTTGCCTTAGCTTAACATCTCTGATATCAACTCCGCCCATATCAGCACCATACAAGCAAAAACCAGATGTTTTTAAATCATTCATAACATCAAAAATATTATGCTCTAGCGCAAAAGGCATATCAAACAAAGCTCCAGTGCTTGTTCTTACAATTGGCGCTAGATTAAGATTTTTAATCCCACACGCCACAATGCCTTCTACGCCCATAGCATAAGCAGTTCTAACAATGGCTCCGATATTTCCAACATCAGTTAAACCAGATAAAACCAATATATAATCTTTGTCTAAAAAAGAGTTAAAAGGATGTAGTTCGTACTCATCGACTTCGGCCAAGATTCCTTGATGGTTTGCATTTTTGCACATAGCTCCAGCTGCATCAGGTGGAATGCGTTTTACCTCAAAGTTCATCTTCATCAAACTAGCATATTCTTTTTTATCTACTTCTTTTGCTAAGTAGAGAGTTTTTATCTTGTTTGGATAGTTTTGTATTAGGTATTGTATTGGTTGTTTTGCATAAATTAACATGTGAACATTCTAGCAAAAAAAAGTGATAATGCAGTCATTTTGTTATATTTTTATAGTTTAAGTAGTCTTTCATAACAAGATTTAGTGTTTTCTTGTGTTATTTTACAGATGAGTTTCGCTTGTACTTTTTTTGGCAGGTCTAGTTCTAAAATGTCATTTTCACTTATTGCACTAGAGTTTTGTTTCTCGCTTGGGCTTATAACAACAACCCATTCACCTCGAAAATTGTCATTTATAGCTTCAAGTAACCTAGAAGCATTTCCATGAAAATATGTTTGAAATTTTTTACTTATCTCTTTAGCTAGAAAAAGCTCCCTACTAGGTTGTTCTTTTTCTATCTCTTGGAGAAGTTTTTTAAGCCTGTGAGGGGATTCATAAACAACTGTTGTAAACCCACTAAATAGAGCACCATTAAGTGACGCCGCTCTATCACTTCCCTTATGTGGCAAAAATCCCCAAAAGAGCAGCTTAGTCTCTACAAATCCGCTTGCCACAAATGCAGTCAAAAGAGCATTTGCACCAGGTAAAACATCATACTCTATGCCATTTTCTTGTGCAAATTTTACAAGAATTTGCCCAGGATCACTGATGCCTGGCATTCCAGCATCACTTACATAGACTACTTCTTTATCAAAAAAAGATAGGTCTAACTCTTCTATAAAACTTTTTTCATTGTGTGAGTGAAGTGAGATAAAGCGTTGATCCTCTTTAAAAGAAGTGTTGTATCGTTCTTTTAGGATGTGGATGAGTTTTTTTGTAACGCGAGTATCTTCGCAAAGTAGGATGTCAGCCTCTCTTAGAGCTTCCATAGCTCTAAGAGAGATGTCGCCAATGTTTCCAATGGGGGTTGGAACTAAGGTTAGCATTGTTAAATCTCACACAATCTGAACAAGTCCAGATTGTGTTTAGTCACTAAAGCTACGCCTTTGGCGGGAAAAAACATTGAGTTTTTAGTTTTGTGCGTAACGCTTGTTAAATTTCTCAATTCTTCCAGCTGTATCTACCATTCTCTCAGAACCTGTAAAAAATGGATGACATTCATTACAAATATCTATACGAAGCTCGCTATTTGCGCTTTTAGTCTCAAAGCTGTTTCCACAAGCACAAGTTACTGCACATGCTACTAGTTTAGGGTGAAGATCTTTTTTCATGTTTTGCCTTTTGATACTCGTTAATGTGCGAATATCTATATATTTTTTAAATCCGTATGGGGGCGGATTTTTAGAAGTGCAATTATACCAAAGTTTATCTTAATTTAGCATATAGTTAACTTCTCTCGCTTTTGAAAGTAAGACTTCAGCTTAACTAGTTCCCACGCAGAGAGTGGCATGCTCCACGATGTTTCGAGACTCGTATGGCTTTGCAAAAAAATTTATAACAAAATCTTAGAGGATATAGCCACAACCGCACTTTCTGAGCGGAGTATCATTGGGGTGTTGAGTCTAAAACTCTTTTGAGATGCTAGCATCTCTCTCTCATTTTGAGAAAATCCGCCCTCACAACCTACAAGCACCCTAGCAAAATCAGCATCAGACGCTAGAGTGTTTTCACAAAAGTCAAAAACAACAACATCACTAAATTTGTGCAAAAACTCTTTTATGTTTTTATACTCATCAAGCTCCATCATACTGCTTCGCCCACATTGTTGCACAGAAGCTTCCAAAATTCTCTCAAACCTTGCAAAATCTAGCTTTATGTTTCTTTGACTTCTATCACAATAAACAAACGAGACTCTACTAACGCCTAACTCATTTAACATAGGAAGCACTTTTTCTATAGACTTTATATCTATCACACACCATGCCACATGGAGATATTTTTCGCTTTTTACTTCAAATCTTTGTGATGAAATTAGAAAAAGCTCCAAACTCTTTGCATCAAGCTTTGTGATTTTATAACTATAAAGCATAGATAAGTCATCTTTAGCTCTTAAGTCTATCTCATCACCAATCTTATGTCTGCGAACTTTTACAAGATACTTGTGAAGTTCACCTTTGATACTGATAATCTCTTTTGATGCTTCTTCACAAAGTATAAATTTCAAAGCCACATCCAAATTGAGATACTAAGAACTGCACAAAGCTCTATCATAAAAATCTTGTAAGCATCTTTTTTATGTACCTCAAGTGAGTCTGTATCTTTTTTATTTAATCTTTGTAGTTTTTTTGACCTGCTATTTTCTAAAACTATCAAAAGCACTCCAAAGACAATCATCACAATGTTTTCTAAGCTAAACTCAAGATGCTTTGCAGCCATCATAACCACACCAGTAAAGATAACTGCACCAATAGCAGTCATCCCGATTGGCATAAAAAGAGTTACAAATCTAGCATAAGCTTTTATATCTTTGGCTCTTGCTAGCATCAAAAAGTTAAGCAACATAACACCTAAAATCCCATAAACACTATAGTTATGCATAACTATACTCATATCATACATTTCATTCATGGTGAAATTCTACTATAAATTCTATTGATAGTTTGAAAATCCATACTATGCTACAATACTAAAACAATTTAAAACCATTGAAAAAGAGGAATTTATGAGCGTTACAATACTTCAAGCCTTAGACTTTATCTATAAAAACACAAAAATAAAAGCGATTCAACTTTTACCAATAGAGCAAGCTCTTGGCTTCATCTTAGCAGAAGATATTTACGCAACTCACAATCTTCCCCCATTTGACAACTCAGCAATGGACGGTTACGCAGTAAAAATTGCCGATGCAGGAAAATGCGTTAAAGTAAAGCATACTATCTTTGCAGGAGACGACTCTAGCGAGCTTTTACTATCGGGTTATGCTATAAAGATTATGACAGGGGCTAGGATTCCAAAAGGCTGTGAGTGCATAGTTCCTCAAGAAGAGACAAAGGAGTGTGAAGATGGAGTTACTCTTCCTACAAACCTCTCTCTTAGCAAACATATCAGACTTTGCGGAGAAGACATCACAAAAGAGAGTCTTCTTTTACAAAAAGGTCAAAGGCTTCAAGCCCATCAGATAACACTACTAGCATCTCAAGGCATAAGTCATATAAAAGTACACAAAAAGCCTCGTGTCGCTCTTTTTGCGTCTGGTAATGAACTTAAGATGCACTTTGAACAAGTAGAGTCCCATCAGCTCTACAACACAAACACACCTACGCTTTTTGCTCGTGCAGAGGAGTTAGGTTGTGAAGTTGAGTTTATCGGCACAGCACAAGACACGCTAGAGGACTTAAAAATGCATATCGCAAATGCACTAGAGAGTGACCTGATTGTCACTTCTGGTGGAGCTAGTGTAGGAGATGCAGACTTTACAAAAGAAGCTTTTAGCTCATTTGATATGAATGTTTTTTTCGATAAGATAGAGATTAAGCCAGGAAAACCAACAGCGCTTGGCAAGATTGGCGACACACTCATCTTAAACTTACCAGGAAATCCACTTGCATGTGCACTAAACTTTGAACTTTTTGGACAAAGTATCATCTTAGCGCTAAGTGGTACAAATGAAAAATATTTAAATACCATAGATGCAAAGATGAAAAGCGAGTACAAACTTAAAAAAGGTCGAATATCTCTAGTTCCAGGAACATTTGATGGAAGTAGTTTTGAGCCATGTAAAAAGTTCGCGCCAGGAATGGTATCACCACTAGCTCTTAGTAACTCCTATATCATGGTAGATGCAAGTATTGAAGTGCTCAAAAAAGATGAGAAGGTAAAAGTTGTGCCTATAAGATTTAGCTTCACAACCGATAAGCAAAAGAGTCTTTTATAATCCTACACTCCTTGTTGGAACCCCGAACTTGTTCGGGACTGTGTAACATTAAAGCCTAAAGGCCTCGGAGAACTCCGAGGTTCCTAAATGTCACACTGTTTTTGGGTTTAAAAAACTCTCGCCTTTTTTTACTCTCTCCCACAACTCTCTATCGTTAAAGTCATCTAACACAGCGTTAGAAAAGACTATACTATCAAGCTCTATATAGCCCATCTCTTTTGAGTATGCATCATAACTAAAAGCTTGTGCATAACCTGTTGCTGTCTCATGAACTATCACACTATGGAGTTTTACTTCTCTCTCGCCATTTACTGTGTTTGTAAGTTGTAAAAGTCTATCTATCATCACAAAAAACACACGGCTAAACTGCTCACATGATGGAGAAACTGGAAGTTCTATCCATCTTTGTGAGTGTTTTTTCATGTCTTTTATATACTCCACTCCATCACCACTCCAGATGCTAACTCCATGGTCAAAAGCGTCTATAAGTTCTTTCATATTTTGCTTCATAAGCCCAAAGTCATAAACCATCTGACCATTATCTAAAAAGTTAGACTCAAAAAGAAGCTCCACTTTGTAAGAGTGCCCATGCAGAGAACTTCTGCACTTCTGAGTTGAGCAACCTCTTACTATATGAGCATTTTCAAACTTAAACATTTTTCTTATTATCATAGTTTATACTCCCTTATTTTCATCCCAGATTCTTATGTGAAGTCTATCTGAGAAGTTATAACCCTTAGCCTTGCAAAACTCCACAAGCGCAGGAGTATTTGCTTCTACAGTTTTTTTATCTCCGCCTAGTGGCATACAAAAAACATCGCTATGTGGTGAATGCTGCGTGATGTTAAAAATCTCATCTTCAAGACCTAAATCTATGGACTCTTCATCTACACTAAACTTAAAATAAGCATCTTTTGCATTTAAAGCTATAGAGTTTATAACATCGCCTTTTACTCTTCTTTTGTACTCTTCATTTGAGTTTGACAGTTTGACAGACATAGCAAAAGAGCACTCTTTATATATCTCAAACCTCTCAAAATCCACCGCAAGAGTCGCATTTGTCTCAAAACAAATCCTATGACCTTTGGCGTGAAGTGCTTGTAAAAACTCTACAAATATCTCATCGTTTGCATACAAAAGCGGCTCACCACCTGTTAAGACCATATCTACTTTTCTTTGTGGAAGCTCATAAAGATCTAAGACATTTAAAAGTTCCTCAGCCTTTGTAATCTTACTCCACATCTGTGAAAAATGTTCTTTGTTTACCGCATAAACAGTATCACAGCCAACAACTCTTACGCCATCAGGAGCAACTTCACTACAAGCAAAACCCTCACACTTTAAGTTACAAGCACCAAAGCGAAAAAAGAGTGATGGCGTACCAACATACCGCCCCTCACCTTGGATACTATAAAAATGTTCGACTAGATATATCATCTATTTCCTATTTAAAACTCTCTGAGTGTGCAACATTTAAGCCTAAAGCCTCGGAGAACTCCGAGGTTCCAAAGAAGACACCTCTTAACCTCAAGCTCCCTCAGAACTGAGCTACTTTTTGGAACCTCGAAACATCGTGGAGAATGCCATTGGTTAGCATTCCTATTGTTCGAGGCTTTGCTACATTAAAACCTCCAAGCCTCGTAGAACTCCGAGGCTACAAAAACCAGTCCTTATCCGCCAGTCTCGTAAAAAGCTCTTGATGAGATTTCGCCATCTTCCCCGCCCCAGCGATTTTTCTCTGGCTTTGTTCTTACTACTTCTCTTAAGACTTCAGCAGCGGCTTGTATATCTCCTGCTTTTATAGCTTTAGATATACTCATAGCCTCATCAAAATACAAACACGGTATGAGATTTCCCTCTGCTGTTAGTCTGATGCGGTTACACTGCTTACAAAAGTCATCTCCATAAGGCTCTATGATGCCAAACCGATAGCCATCACTCATAGTGTAGTAGTGTGATGGAGATGAGCCATCAAAGCCATCATCACTAAATTCATATTTACTTCTTAGTATTTCTAAAAGCTCAGGAGATTTTAGTCCCTCTATCTCTTTAGATGCATGAGCATTTTGCATATACTCTATAAACCTAACACTGATATTTCGCTCTTTACAATACTCTAGTACATCTACAATCTCATCAGCATTAAGACTCTTCATAGGTACCATATTAGCTTTTACTTTTAGTCCGACTCTAAGTGCTTCATCAACTCCCTCAAGTACATTTTTGAGTACATCTTTTTGAGCTATCTTTTGAGCTATCTCTGGTTTTAGCGTGTCGATGCTAACATTTATGCGTTTTAGTCCTGCATCTTTTAGCCTTTGAGCCGTTCCTTTTAAAAGGTAAGCATTTGTAGTCATTGCTAAGTCTATGGTAGGCTCATAATCGTAGATCATCTTTATAAACTTATCTAAGTCTTCACGCAAAAGTGGCTCTCCACCTGTTATGCGAATCTTTTTAACACCCTCATCTATGGCTATCTTCATAAACAAAAAAAGCTCTTCAAAACTAAGTAAGTTCTCTTTTGGTACCCATGAAAAAGGCTTCTCTGGCATACAGTACTGACATCTAAAGTTACATCTCTCTGTTACAGAGACTCTTAAGTAGTCAACTACTCTTTCATAACTATCTATTAGCATCTCTTCACTTATCTAGTATATTTGTTTTTAGAGTCTTAAACTCTTCATCGCTTAGTATGCCTTTTTCTTTCATCTCGTAAGCTTTCATGATCTCATCTGTTTTTGAGACTGGTGCTGTTTGCATCTGTGCTTGTGGAGCTGCTTGCGCTGCTACTGGCACTACAACTGGTGCTACAACTTCCATAGACTCAGTTTTTGAAGGCTTTACAAACTCTGTGATAATGTTCTCAGGTGACTCTTCAGATGAGCCTGCTAGTCCAGTTGAAGCTATCTCAGTTTTTGCATCAGAACTTTGAACTTTTACAAAGTCATAAGCACTTCCATCTTGACTATCTACTATCTTGAAGTAGTAAGTCTCGCCAGCTTTTAAGTCAAGATCTAGCACTACTTCTTGTATCTGAGCTTTTGTAGCTGAGAGTGTCATAGCTTGTGGCTTTAGGTTAAAGACCATATATTCACCATCTCTTATGCGTTGCATAACTGGTTTGTTATTTATACGAAGTGAGTATTCACCACGGTTTGAGCTTTCACTTGAGTCTAGCTTTACTTTTGCATATATATAGACCA
>CAYWVG010000038.1:0-13500 GCA_964461645.1 uncultured Sulfurimonas sp.
TAGAGTTTTATCTGCATCCAAATGGGGATATGAGCGACTTTAGATTTTTACAAAAGAGCGGATTTTATGTACTAGACGATACAACAAAAGAGACTATAGAGTACGCTTATGCAAGATACCCAAGACCACAAGAGAAGACACTTATAAGATACAATGTATATTATAATCTAGCAAGATATTGATGCAATAGTAAACCACCAAAAGGCAAGATATGAATACAAAAAACATAGGCATAGTGTTACTTTTGAGCATCCTCATCTTCAGTGCATGTTCTGAAGAAAAACAAGCACAAGCTCCAAAAAAAGCTCCGTTACTTAGTGTAAATACTATTACAGTAAAAAAAGAGGCTGTTCCTATTTGGAAAAGTTACACAGGAACAACAAAAGCATCTTCAGATCAAGAAGTTCGTGTTAGAGTTGCAGGGGTACTAAAAGAGGTTTACTTCAAAGATGGGCAAAATGTTACAAAGGGCCAAAAATTATTTCTCATAGAACAAGATGGATACAAAGCAGCATTAGATGCAGTCAAAGCAAAAATGCAGCAAGATGAAGCATCACTAAAGTTAGCAGATGCAGATGTTGCTAGATATGCGCCGCTTGTAAAAGAGGGACTCGCTCCTCGTGCTACACTTGAGCAGTACCAAGCGCAACAAGCTGGATTAAAAGCTGCTATTGCTGGAGATATTGCAGAGATAAAAAAAGCCGAATTAGAGCTTAGTTATACAACAATTTTAGCTCCCATCAGCGGTAAGGTAAGTTCTAGAAAAGTGGATGTTGGAAACCTTGTAGGTCAAGGTGAAGCTACACTTTTAACAACCATCATGAGTGTTGATCCCATCTATGCTTATTTTTCTCCATCTCAAGAAGATGTAAGAATGTTTGAGAAGTATAGAAACAAAGAGAAGCCAGATGCTTTTATAGAAGTAAAAGGCAACCTAGAGACTCTAAGACTTGATGGCTATGTCGATTTCTCAAACAATGAAGTTGACTCACAAACTTCTACTATAACCATGAGAGCCACTATATCAAATAAAGAAGCAAAAGTTTTACCTGGTACATTTGTATATGTAAATATATTTATAAATGACAAGTTCGAATTTTTAATGATTCCACCTGAGGTTGTCTTTGCTGATCAACTTGGAACTTATGTCTATATAGTAGATAATGAAAATAAAGTTAAAAGAGTAAACATAGAGGTAGGTACTTCTGCAAAGTATTATACTAGTGTAGCTAATGGTCTCAAAGATGGAGATAGAGTTATAGTTTCTGCTCTTGTAAAAGTACGAGAGCTTATGGAAGTAAACCCGCAAGATGTTACAGATACGCAGGGGATAAATGCTATTTTGCAAAAAAATAGACTTATTCCAAAAGAGTAGCTAGATGTTTAGTGTAACTTTTATAAAAAGGCCAATACTAGCCATTGTAATCTCGCTTATCATCATTGTAGCTGGGCTTGTTTCTATGCTTGTGCTACCAGTCTCTGAGTATCCTGATGTTGCTCCTCCTACTGTAACTGTTAGTGCAACATATACAGGTGCAAATGCCTTTGTTGTTGAAGATACTGTGACTCGTGTTTTAGAAGATAAGTTAAATGGCATAAAAGGCGTTATATACATAGAGTCATCATCAACTTCTAGTGGAACCTCAAGTATAAATGTTTACTTTGAACCAGGATATGACATTGATATAGGTGCAGTTGATATTCAAAATAAAATCTCTAGTGCAAATGCTCTCTTGCCTATAGAAGTAACTCAACAAGGCGTCACAGTAGATAAAAGAAGCCCATCCTTAGTCTGCCTTATCGCTCTAAACGGAGATGAGAAGTATGATGATAAGTTTCTAAGTAACTTTGTAAATATAAATATTTTAGATGAGATAAAAAGAATCCCAGGAGTTGGTCAAGCTCAAAATTTAGGCGAGAAAAAGTATGCTATGCGTGTTTGGTTAAACCCAGATAAGTTAAAAGCGTTAAATATGACTCCGATGGAAGCTATAGCTGCGATTAAAGCACAAAATAAACAAGCATCTCTTGGAAAAATTGGTGCAAACCCATCATATGATGGGCAAAAACAGGAGTTTATCCTTACAACAAAAGGACGACTTAGCGAAGTAAAAGAGTTTGAAGATATAGTTATAAAATATAAAGCAGATGGCTCTTTAATCCGCCTAAGTGATGTCTCAAACATAACACTAGGAAGTGAGAGTTATGACTGGAATGCCATAAGTGCTAAAAAACCAACTGGACTAATAGGTGTTTATCAACTAGGAGAAGCAAACGCTCTTGATGTTCGTAAAAGCATAGAAGAAACGATGCAAAGACTCTCTTCTAGGTTTCCTGATGGTGTTACATACTCTGTGCCTTACGACACAACTAAGTATGTCTCTGTAGCTATTGATAATGTTGTGGAAAATCTTTACATGGCTGTCTTTTTAGTTATGCTCATCATCTTCATATTTTTAGGTTCATGGAGACCTACTATTATTGCTGCGATTACTATTCCTGTCTCTCTTATCGGTACATTTGCCGCAATGCAGTTTGCTGGGGGATTTTCTATAAACTTTTTAACTCTCTTTGGACTCATACTTGCCATCGGGATAGTTGTTGATGATGCTATTTTGGTTGTTGAGAATGTTGAAGTCATCATGAACAAAGAGCCAGATTTAACGATGCCTCAAGTTGTCAAAAAAGCAATGATAGAGCTTATAGGACCCATCATCTCCACTACGCTTGTTTTGATTGCTGTTTTTATCCCAGTCTCTATGCTCCCTGGTATTACAGGAGCCTTGTATCAACAGTTTGCCCTCACTATCTCTTTTGCTGTTTTAATCTCAGCCCTAAATGCACTAACACTCTCACCTGCAATTAGTGCCATCATCATAAAGAGACAAAAAAAAGGAGAGAGAAAGTTTATACTGTTTCATAAGTTTGATATCTTTTTTAACTATCTTACTCAAAAGTACACACTTCTTATAGCTTTTCTTATAAAGATAAGATATGTGATGCTAGCTATCATGGCTGGACTTTTTTATCTAACTTACTATCTTTTTATGATAACTCCTACGGGATTTGTTCCATCAGAGGATAAGGGTGTATGTATGGTTTCAGTAAACTTAAAGCCTGGCTCATCTTTATCTCAAAGTACTATTATCAGAAAAAAAGTTGAAGATATTATCTATGATATTGATGGAGTTGAAAACCTTGTGAGTATAGAGGGTTTTAATATCATAACATCCGCAATGGATAGCTCAGCTTTAGCAATCTTTGTTTCTTTAAAAAATTGGGATGAGAGAACTACTAAAGAGACAAGCGTTGATGCAATTGTGGAACTTATAAAGCAAAGAACAGCTTCTATAAGCGAAGCAAATATTGCAGCCTTTAACATGCCTGGAATCCCTGGAGTTGGAAGCGTTGGAGGTTTTGATTTTAGACTTCAAGACTATCTCTCAGGCGATTTAGAAACATTTGAGCACTATGCAAATGAAGTCATTAAAGCCGCATTTATGGATCCTAGAATTGCTTATGCTTTTACGACATTTGCTACAAACTATCCTATGTATGACATTGTTCTAAACAGAGAAAAGGCAAATGCTCTTGGAGTAAATATATCTGACTTATTTACAACTATGCAAGCTTATCTTGGCTCCATCTATGTAAATGACTTTACAAAGTTTGGTAAAGTTTTTAGAGTATTTGTACAGGCTGATAAAGAGTTTAGAAGCACAAAAGAAGATATAGATAAACTCTTTGTTAAAAATAACAGAGAGAAGATGATACCTCTAAATGCTCTGCTTAATATCAAAGAGATAGTAGGCCCACAAAATCTCTCACACTTTAATATGTACAGAAGTATTCAAATAAATGGAGCTGCTGCGCCTGGATATAGTTCAGGCGATGCTATGATTGCTATGGATGAGATAGCAAAGAGCATCTTGCCTGCATCTTATGGGTATGAATGGGCTGGAATGAGTTATCAAGAAACTCTAGCTGGAAATGCGCAGATATATGTAGTTATCTTTGTTTTACTTGTTGTGTTTTTAGTTCTCTCAGCTCAATATGAGAGCTGGATACTTCCTTTGATGATACTATTTTCAGTTCCAATGGTTATAGCTGGAGCTATTATAGGGCTTCATGTTGTAAATCTTCCTCTTAACACCTTTGCTCAAGTTGGGTTGGTCTTACTAGTCGCCCTTGCTGCTAAAAATGCCATACTAATAGTTGAGTTTGCAAAAGAGCAAAGAGAGAGTGGAATTAGCATAGTTGAATCTGCCATCAAGGGCGGTTCACTTCGTTTTCGAGCTATTATGATGACCATCATATCTTTTATGTTTGGTATCATCCCACTTGCTTTTGCAACTGGTGCAGGGTCTATCACTCAAGTATCTATAGGAATTGTACTTATGTTTGGAATGATGGCTGCAACTTTTATATCTACTCTCTTTGTTCCAGTTTTATATGTACTCCTAGAATCTATGAGAGAGAAATTTGTTAGCGTTGAAGAAGAGATAGCGAAAAGGGAGTCTATATGATGTTAAGACTATTAAGCGTACTTGCACTAACTCTAAGTCTTTGTGCAAAGGACATCTATACTATTGATGACTTAATCATCCAAGCGCTGGAAAATTCACCAGATTTAAAGATAAGTGCAAATGAGTATAGGGCATCACTTAGCCGTTACGATAAAGGCTTTGCTTCATATTTACCAAAGGTTGATTTGAGCCTTAGTGCTGGAGAGATTGGTGTGAGTGATATACCAACCAACAAAGATAACATGAAAAACGACACTCTTCTTTTGGGGCAACTCTCACTAAAGCAAATCGTATATGACTTTGGAAAAACTGGTGGAAGTGTTGATGGCTTAAAGTATGATTCAGATGCATATCTAAACGCAAATGAGCAAAAAATCTCAGATAAAAAAAGAGATGTAAAAAGTGCTTACTACCAAGTTCTTCAGGCGATAGCCCTCATAGAAGTACATAAAGAAAATGTAAAACTAAACGAGGCTCAACTATACCGCTCACAAAAGTACTTTGAATCTGGTATCAAAACAAAGATAGATATTTCAGACGCACAAGTCGAACTTATAAAAGCAAAACTAGACTTAAAAAAGAGTTTATATAACCTAGAATTAGCCTATGCATCTCTGGATGAAGTTGTTGGTTTTATAGATTTATCTAAAGAGTATGAAGTTTATTCTAAAACTATTGACTATGGCAATATTTTATACTTGCTTGATGTATACGAGCTAAATTTAAATGATTCTATAGAGTTTGCTTATGAAAATAGATTTGAGTTAAAGAAAAACAGCTTTGAGGTAAAATCAGCAGAGGCAAAAAACAGAGTTGCAAAGTCTGAATTTTATCCAGAACTCTATATTGGAGCCAACTACACTAAGCAAAAGGTAGATAAGTTTAAAAATACTACACCAGAAGACCAGTATAAAGTTGCTCTAAATTTAGACTACAATATCTACCAAGGTGGAGCAAGTTTGGCATCTAAAGAAGAGAAAAAAATAGAGCTAAACATAGCTAATTCAAAGCTATATAATTCAAAACTATTTATAAAAAGACAGACTACACAAGCGTATATAAACCTTAACAAAGCAAAAGACTCAGTAGAACTCTCTCAAAGTCTTTTAGAAGTCTCAAGTGAGAAGTTTCAACAAGCTCAAAAGAGATATGAGTATGGTTTATCAGACTTTATAGAGCTTCAACAATCACGTCAAGGCTACATAGATGCTAAGTCAAACGTAGTAGTCTCTTTTTATCAATACTATAACGCAATAGCAATGCTTGATAATGCTATAGGAAAATAGTAAATAAATATGTTTAAATTTTTAGCTTTATTTTTTTTAATTTTATCTCTTAGTGCTGATACAGGTTTGCAAAAAGCATTTACACAAGCAAATGTAAATGCTCAGATGCAACTCTTTTACTACAATATAGATAATAAAAACGACCCAAATATTTACACAACTTCTCTTGGTGGATATCTAAGATACACAACTGACACAAAAAATCCTATCTTTGGATCTATAAAATTTCATACTTCAAACTCTATTTTTGACTCAAAAAATAGCGATAAAACAGCTTTTTTTAAAAAAGACGACACCACACTAACAGCCATAAGTGAATCATACTTAGCTTACAAAACAAAAACTAGAATCTTAAAAGCTGGTAACTTTATCATAAATACTCCCATGATGAACGATGACCCATCAAGGATAGTTCCATGGTCATATAGAGGCTTTGCCTACACTGGAGAGAGTATCACTGACCTAAAAGTTCAGCTCTACTATATAGACGCCATTCGTACAAACACATCAGATGAATATATAAAGCGTAGCCCTAGTGGTGAGTTTGACAACATCACAATGCTCTCACTCCATTACAGTGGACTAAGTGGTTTTAAAACTCAAATCTATTACTACTATGCACCAAAACTATACTCTACTTTTGTAGCTCAAAGTGACTATGAGATGGCTTTAGATGAAGATACACTCATCTGCTTTGGTGTTCAGTATTTTAAGAGTGGTGATGGTGGAGTTTATGCAACAAAGGGTGATAAAAATGGTGGAGATGATATAAACTTAGTAGC
Organism: uncultured Sulfurimonas sp.; assembly: GCA_964461645.1. Lineage (GTDB taxonomy): Bacteria > Campylobacterota > Campylobacteria > Campylobacterales > Sulfurimonadaceae > Sulfurimonas. The sequence continues at coordinate 6,595 of CAYWVG010000038.1, forward strand.
TCTAAGGTCCAACATAGATGCAAAGAACTACTCATTTGCTATAAACTACTCTAAAAACTTCGGAGAAAGTGGAGTTGTAACGGGATATGGCGGTTCAGCAAGTGTTTATACATCTTCGATGATAGCAAACGGTAGAGGAGCTTTTAAGCCAGAGACTTTGATGTTAAAGGGCAGTTATGATTTAGCTATTTCAAAACACCACAGTGAAGTAGCTCTTACACTTACAAACTCACAAACAAAAGATAAAAGAGGCGATGATTTCAACGCTTATTATGTTCACTTTAAACACTTCTTTACAAAAGAAGCTTCCATTTTTCTAAGATATGAGAGTTTAAACTTTAGCTCTAATAAAAAAGATGCAAACTACTTTAGAGCCATAGCAACTTATGAGTTTTAACAAAGTTTTTATATCTACTCTTAAGAAATCTTAACAATTTAAAAGTGCCAAGGCACCTTTATAAATAGGCTCATCTATAAAACCATACTCAGCATGGACAAAACCTGTAACTCCACTATCTCTGTTTATTTCAAAGAGTCTTACTATCTCTTTTGCTCTTTGTATCTCTAGTTGGCTATGAAAAAAAACTTCATTTACTAAACTCACTTGTCTTGGAGAGATACAAGCTTTTGCATCATAACCTAAAGATCTCTCAAACTCTATCCACTCTGAAAACTCATCTAGTTTTTCAAATTCTTGATATACAAAAGAGACAGCTTTAACTCCCATGGCTTTAGAACTTATCAAAAAGTGAGTGAGTATGTAATTTATCGTAGGGTTATCAATCTTTACTAAACTTTGAGGAAGTCTCATATCTGCTAAAAGGTCTAAGATACCTAGATAAAAGGTAGTAACTCTTTGGTTTACTCTTAGAGTTGTTAGGTTATGCCACGCCTGTGATGTTTCTATGGATAGATGAAGTTCTATGCCATCATTGAGTAGAGCCAAAACACTCTCAACCTCTTTTTTTGTTTTTATCTTTGAGACTCTTATAGCATCTGGCATAAACTGGTTTAGATAAGTTATCTCATCATAGCCCCCATCATCAAGAGCGTTTACTCTTACTACTAGTTTTTTACTGCACTCTTTGTGTTTAACCAAGTATATAGCACAAAGAGCTAGTGCTAAAGGTTTGTCTTCTTTGCTGATTCCGTCTTCAAGGTTTAAAATAATGCAATCTGCTTCAAGCTCACTGATTTTTTCTAAATGCTTGATTTTATCGCAAGAGAGCATTAGCGCTGATTTAAAATCATCTCTAGTGTTTAAAACTCTAAAAGTTGGCTCAACCATAGCATCTAGTGCTTCTATGTCTCTTTCTTTAAAGGCTTGAACGATTTTACTTAACACTTTTTTTTGCTTCTTGTAGGTAAAGATATAGAGCTTGAATCTCTTTTTTTGTTAAAAAGTATCTTGGCATTCCATCTTTTCTTCTGTTTAGTGAGTTAAAAAAATATTCAAAATCTAGTCCATTTATAACGGGACCACTAAAGATTTTTTGCTTTTTTTTATCTATGTAAGTTGCAACAATTTTGCCCTCACCTTTATCTCCATGGCAATTATGACAGCCTATACCTCGTGGATTTTTGTAAAGTTGAGATGCATATTCTAGTGGAGTTATAAAAGTAGTAGATGCAAAGATATAGAGTGGGAAGATTAAAATTAATATATTTTTCATAAAGCGACCTATTATTATTGGAGTGATATAATATCGAAAAAATAATTTATGGGGTTTAAATGCAGTTATTAGATGGCAAAGCACTCTCAAAAAAGATAGAAGAAAATGTAGCTAGTGATGTAAAAGAGCTAAAATCAAACTGCGGATGCACTCCTGGTTTAGCAGTTGTTTTAGTTGGAAAAGATCCAGCAAGTCAAGCTTACGTAAATATGAAGAAAAAAGCTTGTGATAGAGTTGGTTTTTACTCCATAACTCACGAGATGCCAGAGACTATATCTCAAGAAGCTATAGAAAAAACTCTAATAATGATGAATAATGACTCAAACATAGATGGCATCCTCATTCAACTTCCTCTTCCATCGCACATAGATGAGACGAAACTTTTAGAGCTTGTAGATCCTGCTAAAGATGTTGATGGCTTTCATCCTTTTAATGTTGGAAGACTCACAACTGGGCTTGATGGCTTCGTTCCTTGTACCCCACTTGGAGTAATGCACTTACTAAATGAGTATAACATCGATGTAAAAGGTAAGAACTGCGTTGTAGTTGGAGCTTCAAACATAGTTGGAAAGCCTATGGCATCTCTACTTTTAAACGCGAATGCAACGGTTGAGATTTGTCATATATTTACAGATGATCTTAAAAAACACACACTTGCTGCTGATATGATTTTTGTAGGTGCTGGAGTTATAAATCTCATAACACAAGACATGGTAAAAGATGGCGCGGTTATTGTAGATATCGGCATCAACCGTGCGGACAATGGCAAGCTTGTTGGTGATGTGGACTTTGATAATGTTTCTAAAAAGTGCTCATACATAACTCCAGTTCCTGGTGGAGTTGGCCCTATGACAATAGCTATGCTTCTAAGTAATACTCTAAAAGCTGCTAAAGATAACGCTCGTAAATTAAAAGAGGCAAAAGCTTAATGAAAGAGTTTTTATATAAAACTTACAAATTTTCAAACTCATGGACTGGAACTATAGTCATAGTTCTTTTTGTCATTTTCTTTATAGCTCAAGCTTTTAGAATACCATCAGGCTCTATGAAAGATTCACTTCTTGTAGGTGACCATCTTTTTGCTAAAAAATTTGCTTATGGTATCTCTATGCCTCATATTCCTTTTATAGAGATGTCAATCATGCCATGGAGTGACAGACTTCGTTTGATTGATGGTGATAAACCAAAAAGAGGTGATGTTGTGATCTTTAGACCACCTCATAACCCAAAACAGCACTATGTTAAAAGATGCGTAGCACTCCCAGGAGATGAACTTTTTGTAAGTGATAAAAACCTATATGTTCACCATCATGAAGGCGATGAGTGGATAAAAGAGAACTTTAAAGATTACGAGATAATAATCTTTGGGGAAAAACTTTGGGTTAAAAATCCTTATATGAAAGAGCATCCTGGAATCCATCACGATGATAAGATTCAAAATAACGGCAGATACCATATGGAGCTTTTTGAATTTGCTCCAGTTCGTGTAGATAAAGACCATTATTTTATGATGGGAGATAACCGTGACCACTCAAATGATAGCCGTTTTTGGGGTGCAGTTCCATATGAAAACATAGAAGGAGCTCCTTGGTTTGTTTACTTCTCTGTGGGTGAAAATTGGGAAATCAGATGGGATAGAATGGGGAAAACCCCATCAGATTTAGAGCAAAAAAATCATCTTGACCTTGCAATAGCTGAGAGAATAAAAGAAGATAAAGACGATCATGGAATCTATTGATATACTAAAGATTGTTGCTGCTGTTGCTGCCCTTGCTATTGCCATCATAGGACATGAAATCATGCATGGATGGGTCGCTTACATGTATGGCGATACAACTGCTAAAAATGCTGGAAGATTATCTATAAACCCTCTTGTGCATGTTGATTTGGTTGGTACTATCATCGTTCCTGCTACTATGTATTTTTTACCGATTTTACTCGGTGGAGATAGTGGCTTTTTGTTCGGTTGGGCAAAACCTGTACCAATAAATACGGGAACTGTTATAAGAAACGGCGGATATAACGCTGCTATGCAAGTTGATTTAGCTGGGATAGTTTATAACTTTACACTAGCTACTATAGCTTCTGTGGCACTTGTAGCAATGAGCCAACCAACGACTGCCGATAGCATCGTTTATGTATTTGCCTATATGTTAGTTTTTCAGCTACTCATCATAAATGTAGTCTTAGGAGTATTTAACCTACTCCCTATTCCTCAGTTTGATGGAGCTCACTTTTTGATGCATCTTGCGCTAAAACACAAAGTAAACGCTGTTGCAGAATTTTTTTATAAAAATGAAAGATATGGCATCATTATAGTTCTTATAATTTTAATGACACCTATAAAAGACTATGTTTTGCTTCTACCTGTTAGAACAATACTCGCTCTACTAACTTAAAAAAACTAAGCTTAAGGAAAAAATATGAAATTCTACATCGCTACAGATCATGCAGGTTTGGATTTAAAAGACTTTACTGTAGACTTGTTAAAGCAAAAGGGTCATGAGGTTATAGATCTTGGTCCTTTTTCAAAGGCAAGAGTTGACTATCCAGACTTTGCCATCAAGGTGTGCGAAGCAGTCCTAGCAGACAAAGGCTCTCAAGGAGTCTTAATCTGCGGCTCTGGCATAGGAATGAGCATGGCAGCAAACCGTTACAGCGGTATTAGAGCTGCACTTTGTCATGATGCATATACTGCCATGGTAGCAAGAGGACATAACGACGCAAATGTTCTATGCTATGGCGAAAGAGTTGTAGGTCATGGTGTAGCAGAATCTATACTTGATTCTTGGCTTAGCTCAAGTTTTGAAGGTGGAAGACACTGCGGCCGTGTTGAGAAGATAGAAGGAATATAATTTATGTTTTGGGAATGGTCACTTTTAACAATTTTATCAATAGTTTGTATCTACCTCTTTGTAAAGATGTACTACTTTAAGAGCATCACAAGTAAAGAACAAAGAGGAAATGACCTGATGAAGCTAACGCTTCAAGAGGCTGAAATCCTTATCAGAAAGTATCAGATACAACTCCAAAGAGCTTTGGGAAATGTAGATATTTTAAGTGAAGAGCTAACAAAGCTAAGAAATGAACTTAAAGTATTAAAGCAAAGAAACACTAAACATAGACAAGAAACAGACCGCCTAAATGGCAAAATAAAAGCATTAGAGGGTCGTATCGACGCTCTACTATAAGGAAAAAATCTATGCTTAAACTGAGTAATACAGAAAGAAAAATTATCGAAGAGTCCATCAGAGACATAAAAGACTTTCCAAAACCAGGAATTATTTTTAAAGATATAACAACTCTCTTAAGCGATAAACAGGCTTTTGGTGTTTTAATGAATCATCTTTATCAAAGATACAAAGAGTACAACCTAGACTATATAGTTGGTATAGATGCAAGAGGTTTTATCTTTGGAGCAGCTCTAGCTCAGATGCTGCGCATTGGTTTTGTTCCTATTAGAAAACGAGGCAAACTCCCATATACTACTATTAGCGAAAAGTACTCACTTGAGTATGGTGTAGATGAAGTTGAGATACACTTAGATGCCTTTAGAGGAGAAAAAAATGTAAGGGTTCTTCTTATAGATGACCTCATAGCAACTGGCGGAACTGCAAATGCTGCAGCTACTCTTATAAAACAAGCTGGTGGCGAGTGTGTTGAGGCTTGCTTTGTTGTAACTCTTACATTTTTAGATGGGTATAAAAATCTAGAAGAAAAAACTCCTGTATATTCACTTATAGAGGTTCAATAATGTATATTCCAAAAGCTTCAAAATTCGACCCTGATGAAAATGGACACTTTGGCATCTTTGGTGGTAGATATGTACCTGAAACGCTTATGCCAGCACTTTTAAAACTTAAAGAAGAGTATGATTTAATCCGCTTTGATGAGAGCTTTTGGAAGGAAGTTGATTACTACTTAAAAGACTATGTAGGTCGCCCTTCCCCACTCTACTATGCTAAAAATATCTCAGATGAGTTAGGTGCAAAAATCTACTTAAAAAGAGAAGACTTAAACCATACGGGTGCCCATAAAGTAAACAATGTTATAGCTCAAGGACTGATGGCTAAGAGACTTGGATATAAAAAGATTATAGCTGAGACTGGAGCTGGTCAGCACGGAGTGGCAACTGCTACAATTTGTGCCCTTTTAGGCCTAGAGTGTGAAGTTTTTATGGGTGCTAAAGATGCGGCTCGTCAAGAGTTAAATGTTTTTCGTATGAAGCTTCTTGGTGCTAAGGTAAATGCTGTAAAGAGTGGCTCACAAACACTAAAAGATGCTATGAATGAAGCTATTCGTCACTGGGTTACAAACACTAGAGATACTTTTTATATCATAGGAACAGTTGCAGGGCCGCATCCTTATCCAATGATGGTGAGAGATTTTCAATCCATCATCGGTTATGAAGCAAGAGCTCAAATTCTACAAAAAGAGAATCGTTTACCAGACTATGTAATAGCTTGTATTGGCGGTGGTTCAAACGCTATTGGAACATTTCAACACTTCTTAGAAGACAAAGAAGTTGAGTGCATTGGAGTTGAGGCTGGAGGTTTAGGTATTGAGACAGATAAGCATGGCTGCTCACTAAAAAAAGGCCGCCCTGGTGTTCTTCACGGTCAAATGAGCTATATACTTCAAGATGAAGATGGGCAGATTAAAGAGGCTCACTCTATCTCGGCTGGACTTGATTATCCTGGCATCGGGCCTGAACACTCTTTTCACAATGATAATAAGTCTGTAACTTATGGCAATGCAACAGACAAAGAGGCTCTTGACGCTTTTGTGTGGCTCTCTCAAAAGGAAGGGATTATTCCAGCATTTGAGAGTGCGCACGCTATTGCTTACCTTAAAAAGATAGAAGATATAAAAGGTAAACTCATCATTGTAAACCTCTCAGGAAGAGGCGATAAAGATATGATTCAAGCAAAAGAGATACTTCATTTTGACTAAGTAGAGCCTCTTAAGAGTTTTTCATCTTTAGCTATAATAGAGATAATTTTTTCTAAGGAGATTGATATGAAGTATTTAGAACATGGAATTTCTATAGGTATAAATCGAGTAGATGATTTTTTCTTTATCAAGATTAAGGTAGTTGGTAAGCTAACACAAAAAGACTATGCAAATATGACTCCAATGCTAGAGAGTTCACTTGGTAGTGCCAAAGAGTTAAAGGCAAAAATGCTCTTAGATGCAACAGAGTTTGATGGTTGGGAACTTAGAGCTGCTTGGG
>CAYWVG010000039.1:0-13242 GCA_964461645.1 uncultured Sulfurimonas sp.
TCCCAGTAGCCTCTTGCCTCTTCTATACTTTGATAGTCCAAAACTTCACTCTGCTCAACTAAGGGATAGACTAAAAGTACTTGGTTGTTTTTACTTATCTCTTCTTTTATATGTAGAAGTAACTCTTTAAAATCACTCTTGTGTATGACTTTGCTTGAGATATTTTTAGTAAATGGTGTAGTTGTAATAAGGCTAACATCTATATGAGCGGTCTCTATCATAGCTTGAGTTCTAGGAATGGGAGTTGCACTAAATTGTAAGAAATGGGGCTTTAACTCTCCCTCGCTAACAATCTTCTCTAGTAGATTCCTTTGAGCAGTTCCAAAGCGGTGCTGCTCATCGACCATAACTAAAGCTGCATCTGGGAGTTCTCTATAGAGTAGGGCATGAGTACCTATGATAAAGTCAAACTCGCTAAGATCTAGCTTTTTACTTTTGTTGGTTACCAAAACAGACTTCACATTTGGCAGAAACTTTTGTGCTTCTTCATAGAGTTGGTTTGCCAAAATAGTAGTTGGTGCCATTAAAATTGAACGATTTGGTTGCATCATAAAAGCAGATGCGAGTATAACCATAGTCTTACCACTTCCCACATCTCCAACTATCATCCGCTTTGAGGCTACATCTTTTGCAAAGTCTTTTTGTATATCTTCTATAGTTTGTATCTGCTCATCTGTTAGAGTAAAGGGAAGTGAGGAAGCCCATGATTTAAACTCAGATGCCACGCTTACTAAAGGTTTAAAATATCTTCTCTTTTTAGAGAGAACTCTCATATAGCAAAAGAGCTCCAAATACTTTAATGCATCTATGGTTTTTATATCTAACTCTTTGGTATTTATAAGAGTTTTAGGAAAGTGCAGAGCTAAAATCTCTTTTGCTATCTCTTCTTTTAATCCCTCATTTACAAGAGCATCTAATGTGAGGTTGTTTTGAACAAGGCGAAGCATAACATCACTTCTTAGAGCGGATTTATACTTTGGAGTGATGGCACCTACATTAGTGGTTTTTCTAGGCATTGCCATGCTACAAAGCCCGCCATTACAGTTTACAACCCCATAGAAGTAGTCTCTATCTCCCTCTTTAAACTGGTGCAACATATATGGTTTTGGACGAAACAAAACGCCGCCTATAGTGTGACCAAAGTTGTGTGCAAAAAAAGTTATCTGAATGGAGTTAGCAGAGCGAAAAACTGACTCAACTGTAGCATCTATGAGTTGCGGTTTTGCAACTTCTATGTTAGCGTTGAGCCTTAAGTCTTCGTAAGAGTGAGGGATGAGCAAAGCTAGTTCGCACCAAGAGTTTACACCTAGTTTTTTAAACTTTACTTGCATATCTTTTGTGAGATTCATCTTCTATCCTTAAAGTACCTAATGCTACCTTGTTTTATAAATCTTTTACAAAAGTATTGCAATGTGACATATAATGCTAGAAAATTCCTAGCATCACTTAGTAACTATGGCAAAACTTAACTCTAAAATCTCTTTGTGGTTTTTGATAAACTCGTTTAAATCTTTGAGTGTTAATTTTTTTATAAGCTCTAGTTCTTTTTGTGAGTGACCGAGTTCTTGACCTTTGTAAAACTCCATAAATGTACGGTTTAGTCTTTGACTCATTGTCTCAGCTCTAAGTGGCTCACTTCCTAGAAGAAACTTTTTAGTCTGTTCTAGCTCATCTTCTGTTACGCCACTCTTTACAAACTCTGCAATAACCTCTTTTACGCTCTTTTGAGCGACTTCTAAAGAGTCTAGTTTTGTTTGTAAATAACCAGTCAGATAGCTACTTGACTTGCTCACGCTTAGTCTTGCATAAGCTGAATATGCCAAGCCTTGTTTTACTCTTATCTCTTCCATCAGACGCGAGCCAAAACCGCCTGTCCCAAGTATAAATATAGCCACTTTAGCTTTGTAATAATCCACAGAATCATAATCTATCTTGTAAGGTGAGCCAAAATAGACATAGGCTTGCTCAGTCTCTTTTTTTAAGATGCTCTCTTGTACTTTTTCATTTACCTCATAGTGAGCAAGTTTTTTTAGCTCTCCCTTTGGCATCGAAGCTATGATTTTTTGTATCTCTTTTTTTGCTGCTTCTATATCTATATCGCCGCCAATTGCGATGATAAGCTTTGAGCTAACTAGATGCTCTTCTATAAAGTTCTTAACATCTTTAAGTTCAATACTCTCAACGCTCTTTAGAGTTCCAGAAGATGGGCTTGCAAGTGGAGTATCTTTAAACAGAAGTCTCTTTAACTCATTTGATGCTACATAGTCAAAGTCATTTTGCTTAGAGCTAAGTGAGCCTAAGGTTGTAGTTTTTACTTTTTTAACTGCATTTTCACTGATGTTTGGATCACTTAGAAGTGCTTGAAGTTTTTCAAGTCCATCTCCAAATTCCTCTTTTAAACAGCCAAGCTCTATTACAAGAGTCTCACTTCCTGCATGTGAGGAAATATGTATAGCTTTACTCTCTAGTGACTCAGCAAAAGCAGATGAACCAAGCTCTTTTGTTCCCTCTCCAAGGATTTTTGCACTAAACTTTGCAAGGCCTGCTTTTTTGATGTCTGTGATACTTCCACTATTTTGGAAGATAAACTGCATGTTTACTAGGGGAAGTCTTCTATCTTCTTCAAAAATTACTGGAACTTTAAAGTCCTCAGTCTCTATATATTGTATTGTCGTTGCCATTATTATTTGCCCCATCATTAGTAAAGTAAAGAAAATCTTTTTCATCATTTAAATATTCTCCTATTTTCTAAGCAATGCTTAGTAAATATTGATATCACAAAAGGTGAGATATTGCTTAAGCAAACCTCTCTAGTGTTTCATAAGCTGTATTCCTTACAGCTGGAATCTCACCTATATCTTTTATAAGTTCGACCATTTGCTCTTTTGCCATTGAGTAAGCTGCACCTGCACTACTTACTACATTTTCTTCCATCATAGTAGAACCTAAGTCATTTGCCCCAAATCTAAGAGCCATTTGACCGATATACGCACCTTGAGTAACCCATGAACTCTGGATGTTTGGTACATTGTCAAGGTAGAGTCTTGCAACAGCTAAGAGTCTTAGATATCTGTTTGAAGATGGTTTGTCCATATCTGGGATAAGTCGTAAGAGTTCAGTATTTTGCCCTTGAAAACTCCACATAATAAAGGCGCGGAAGCCACCAGTCTCATCTTGAAGGCGTCTTATCATATCAAAATGCTCAACTATGTCCTCATCACTCTCAACAGTTCCATACATCATAGTTGCTGTACTCATGATGTCTAGTTTATGGGCTTTTCTATGGATATCTATCCACACTTCTGAGTCTATCTTTTTTGGTGCAATAATATCACGAACTTTGTCACTAAGTATCTCAGCGCCAGCTCCTGGGATAGATGCAAGACCTTTGATTTTTAGTCTCTCTAAAACCTCTTCAACACTTATGCGAGAGACTTTTGCTATAAAGTCTATCTCGATGGAAGAAAAACCATGTATAGTAATCTCTGGATATTTGGTGTGGATATGCCCGACCAAATCCTCATACCACTCTATCTTTAGTTTAGGATGCACACCGCCTTGAAAAAGGATTTGCGTTCCACCTATCTCAAGCAGTTCATCTATCTTTGCATCTATCTCATCGAATGTTAAAACATAAGCATCAGCATCTTTTTCATGTCTATAAAAAGCACAAAACTTGCAATCAACCCAGCAGATATTTGTATAATTGATATTTCTATCCACTACAAAAGTAGTTACACCTTTAGGATGCAACTCTTTTTTTCTTTTTGATGCCATGATGCCGAGCTCTTTTAAGTCGGCATTTTTGATTAAGTCTAGCGCTTCTTCTTTGCTTAGTCTTTTCATAATTCTCTCTTTATTTTCTAGCTTCATCGATAATAGCACTTAGACCTTTATCCATAGCATCTAGTTGTTTATTATTGCTAAGATTAAAATCTGCCTTAAGAGTGCTTACATCTCTATATGCAATTTTGACGCCAGACTCATTAAAAACTAAAACACGCAGAGGTAGATCTAGCGCAGTATGGATGTCTTCTTGCATCAGTTTTGTACCAGCTTTTGGATTTCCAAAAAGTATAACTTTAGCCTCAGCTAACTCCATCTCAACAGCTTTAGCATTTTGCTTATGGTCGATGATGGCAAAGACTTCAAAACCCTTTGAGATGACAATCTCTTTGATGTTTTGGATAGTTTGTGAGACGCTATGGTTGCTCTTTATTACTTTTAAATCACTAGCACTTAAGTTTACTAGAAAAGCTAAAAGTAAGAAAAGGTTTTTCATGCTTTATGCAACTTCTTTATCTTTAGAGATGGCATCTAAAACACCATTTATAAACTTAGGAGACTGCTCAGTTCCAAATGCTTTTGTAATCTCAACAGCCTCGTTTATAACCACAGCAGAGTCAAGCTTGCCAAATAAAATTTCATATGTTGCAAGTCTAAGAGTAGCTCTTTCGATGGATCCAAGTCTCTCGAAATCCCAATCTTTTAAGTGTTTTATGATTGCCGCATCACAAGCTTCAAGATTTTCCATAACCCCATCAAAAAGTCCTAGTGCAAAGTCTTTTTGTTTGTTACGAATCTTTTTCTCTTCAAGTATCTCATCTGTATGTTCAGCAATATTTCCATTTCCCAAATCATAAGCGTAAAGAAGGCTTACTACCGCCATTCTGGCGTGGTGTCTAGTTGCCATTATATTTTCCTTAATTTTATTTCATAAAATGAAGGAAACCCTTCATCTATTTGTTACGCCAAAGGAACAAGTCCCTTTGACTACGCTAATACCCCAAGGGTACTCCGTCGTGCGCGCTGAGTTTCCTTCGGCAGGAAGCCCTCGGCACTAGTGCCTCTTATAAATTTTCGTAGAGGTCTATCATCTCGATAACAGTAGTCATTGCTTCAAAACCTTTGTTTCCAGCTTTTGTGCCAGCTCTTTCTATCGCTTGTTCGATTGTGTCTGTTGTAAGTAGTCCAAAAGAAACAGGTTTTTGGTACTTTAGACTCATAGTAGCGATGCCTTTTGTAGCCTCAGCAGATACATAATCAAAGTGTGGAGTAGCTCCGCGGATAACTGCACCTAGAGCACAGATAGCATCGTATTTGCCTGATGCTAAAAGCTTATCAACTATCATAGGAAGCTCAAACGCACCTGGTACTAAAACATGAGTAATGTCGCTATTATCTCCACCGTGGCGAGCAAATGCATCTTTTGCACCCTCAACAAGTCTATCTACTATAAAGTGGTTCCATCTTGTACTAACAATGGCGATTTTTTTGCCATTTACAACTTTTAATTTACCTTCGATCAAATTCATCTGTTTATTCCTTATATTTATGTTTACTACTATTTTGGAACCTCGAACTCTAGAAGTGCTACAATGGCATTCTCCAGGATGTTTCGAGGCTGGTGGCCTTTTAAACCTAAAGCCCAAATAAGTTCTGAGATTCGAGAAAGAACTTATATCTCTCTAATTTTCTTGATTGTTTTTATCAGATTTTCTAACTCGTCTAATTTTATCATATTTGCCCCATCACTTAAAGAGATGCTAGGGTCAAAATGTGTCTCCATAAAAAATCCATCAACTCCAACAGCAGCTGCCGCTTTTGCTAGGTATGGAACAAATGAGCTGTCTCCACCTGTTTTTCCATCCTTTGCAGTTGGCATCTGGACTGAGTGAGTAGCGTCAAAGATAACTGGGGCAAACTCTCTCATAATGACTAAGTTTCTCATATCAACCACCATATTTCCATATCCAAAAGAGTTTCCTCTCTCACAAAGATAGACACCGTGTTTTTTAGCATTTTCATAACTAGCATCTTTGCATCCTCTAGTTTGAAGTACTTTTAGGAGCGGATATATCATCGCATCACCGCTTAAAAACTGACCTTTTTTGATGTTTATCTTAGCATCGGTTGCAGCACAAGCAACAAGTAAATCTGTTTGACGACATAAAAATGCGGGGATTTGCAGCATATCTACAACTTCTGCAACAGTAGGAACTTGAACTGATTCATGTACATCGGTCACGACTTTATAACCAAAATCATCTTTGACTTTTTGAAGTATCCTTAAACCCTCATCCATCCCAAGCCCACGAAAACTCTCTAACGAGGTTCTGTTTGCTTTGTCAAAACTAGCTTTAAAGTAGAAGTCTATAGACTCATCTGCATGGTATTTTTCTAAAGATTTAGCAATCTTAAAGATGTTTTCTTCACTCTCAATAACACAAGGTCCACTTAGTAACAGCATCAACTCACCTTAAAATATGGTTTAAAAATAAAGAAAAGATTATAGCACAAGGAGCTTATTTTAGTATTTACTCTCTTGAGATTAAATGCTAAAACTTAGCATAAACGCAACTAGAAATCCTACTTAGCTCTAGCTACCATAATGCCAGCAGCTACAACAAACAAGATGCCGAGCGTAGTTAAGAGTGTTGGAAGTGAGTCTCCTAAAAGTACTCCTACAAAGATTGCAAAGACTATGTTTGTGTAACTCACAGCCCCAACTATCCCAGCTTTTGTCTCTCCATAGGCTTTTGTCATGTAGTATTGTGAGAGAGTTCCAAGAACGCCAAGACCTATAACATAGAGCCAGACCACGCCACTTGGCATCACAAACTCTCCTAACATAAAGTCTAAAGATGGCATATATACAAACTCTGAAATGACAAAAAGAAGTATGGGTCCTAAAGTTCCTACTAGTGTAAAAGAGAGCACAATAACCCTTGTGTCATAATACTTTCTAAGCTCTCTTATGGAAGTGTAAGCAAGAGCAGCTCCTACTCCACTAAAGATGCCAAGCAGGTCATATTTTGTAAAGCCAATAGCATCAGGCTGGGCAATTAGAACAATCCCACAAAAACCTAAAAATACGGCAACCCAAGCAGACAAAGAGAGCTTTTCGCTTAAAAATGCCCAAGCAAAGATGGCTGTAAAGATGGGTGCGGTTTTGGAGTAAGTTACAGCATCGCCTAGTGGGATATTTGCGATATTGTAAAAGTAGGCAAGTAGTGCGCTAAAGCCCATTAGCCCACGAAAAAAGAGTAAAAAAGGTTTTCCGCCTATCTGCTTCATAGGGTTTTTATATATTGTAAATCCGATAAGGACTACGCCAAAGAGATTTCTAAAAAAGACAACTTCAAGTGAAGACATATGCTCTGAAGCTAATTTCGCAAATGCTCCCATAATGGCGAACATAAAGGAGGCTAAGAGCATATATTTTACGCCCTTGTTTAAACTTTTAATTCTATTCATAAGTCGCATTATACCAAGCTCTCTACTTATTTTACGCATAAAACGAACAAGTCCGTCTTTATGGCAAGGGACAAAATGTCACTTGCCGCCCCATAAAGTTACGAGAAAATATTTTTTCCAGAGTGGTAAGTTATTAACTTCTATTTCGTATAATTGCGACAATTAAAAAAGGAAATTTATGGGCAATTTAATACTGCTGCTAGTTATTGGCGGATTTTTCTACTGGATATTTAAGAGTTACTCTAAATACACAGCATATTCACAAGAGGCTTTTAAAAACTTCTCTATCACAAAAGAAGCATTAGCTAAGAGTGATTTGGGGCTTTTTGTAGCATTAGTTGCAAAGGTTGCAAAGGCTGATGGAAGAGTAGATGCACTTGAGGCTGAACTTGTTGGTCACATGTTTGATGATATCTCAAATGTTTTTCCAGAACCTAGTAAGACTAAGAGCATCTTAAAAGAAATATTTGATGATGAAAAAGATAAAACTCACAACACTCAGGAGATAGCTCATAGACTAGGACTTGCTATAAAAAGAGACAAGTCAAAACAGCAACAGTTTATGGGGTTTTTGATTCAGTTGGCTTTTGTTGATGGCGAAGTATCTGCTAGTGAAGACTTAGTGCTTCAAACAATAGCGAGTGCATTTGAATTTAATCCTGATGCTTATCATGCCATTTATGACCAGTTTGAGAAGATGATGCAAAACATCCAACCAAAGGTAAATATCTCCGATGCTTACAAACTTTTAGGCGTAAGCGAGAGCGATGATATGGCGACTGTTAAAAAAGCATATAGAAAGCTTGTTCGTGAGTATCATCCTGACATCATCAAGTCTCAAGGAAAGAGCGAGAAGTATATGCAAGAAGCAACTGCTAAGACTCAAGAGATAAACCAAGCTTATGAGATGATAAAAAAAGCAAAATCTTAAAAGGAAAAATTATCAAAAAAATTATATTAACTTCCCTGTTTTGTCTAAGTTTAAATGCGAGCGAATATGGTTCGCTGTTGTTTCATGGAAACTGCGTGACCTGCCATCATGAGACAAAAGCGATATCAGCACCTTCTACTGTAGAGATTAGAGAAAAATATCTCAGTGCATTTGCGGATAAAGAAGAGTTTTCAGACTATATGGCGACATGGGTAAAAGAGCCAAAAGAAGAGACTTCACTTATGTTAGATGCCATAGCAAAGTACGGACTGATGCCAAATCTTAGTTATGAGTTAGATGCTTTAAAAGAGATATCTGACTATATCTATGAGACTGATTTTACTAAAGGGCATAGCGGGCACTAAAGTTTACAGCCCAGACTGCTCTCTCTAAAGATCAATGGACCTTGAAGTCTCTCTCCCAAAAAAAATCTATCCACTCATCTGCTTCATTTACCCAAAAATCAGGTTCATAAGTTGAAGTTTTTTTATAAAAAAGTGTAGCAGTTTTAAACTCTACTTCTGGATGTTTAGAATTAAGTAACTCCATGATGGCTTTTAGAGTCTCCCCGCTGTCTGATATATCATCTACAACTAAAACTCTTTTTAAATCTTCAAATTTACACTCTTCATTTATGTAAAATTTGTCTCTTTTTTTTGTTTTGTCATAGAGCTCTGTGCTTAGTGTTTGCACATTTCTAATATTAAGCCCTTCTGCTATGGCGTGTGAGAGTGTAAGACCGCCTCTGGCAATCCCAACTAATGCTTCTGCTTTAAACTCATCTATCTCTAAAAGTAGTTTGTTTGTGTCTGTTTTAAAATTATCATAAGAGTAGTATTTCATGGTGGCATTATACAGAATTATGCATCTAATTGATAAATATTGTTTAAGATTAATAGTAGTATAATCAAGAATCATTTAAAAGGAGATCGTATGATCAAAACTTTATCGTCAATCGCGTTAGCAGGCTTAGTAGCTGCAACAATTACAGGGTGTGGTGCAACACCAGAGCCAAAAGAAGAGGTTTTTGATAACCGTTGTAAAATTGAAAATACATTAGCTCCAAAATGGGCATGTGTTCCTATGGTTGAGGGTGCTTATGCTGGCGTTGGAATAGCAGCTAAAAGTGCAGCTGGTATGGGTCATATGAGAAGAGTTGCTTTAGCAAATGGTCGTTCAGATTTAGCGCAACAAATCAAAGCTCAAGTTAAAGATAAAGTAGAAACTTTTACTCGTACAACTGGAGTAGGCGATAACGAAGTTGTAGATCAAGTAAATAGTGCGGTATCAAAGCAAATTGCGAAAGTTGATCTGCAAGGTTCAAAAGGCGTTGATATGTGGACTGCTCCATCAGGTGCTATCTATATGCTAGTAACAGTTCCAGAAGCTACAGTAAATGGCGAAGTAAAACAAGCAGTTAAAACTAGCTTTAAAAATGATGAAGCTCTATGGCAACAATTCCAAGCAAAAAATGCTCTTGAGAGCTTAGATAAAGAGTTCCCAACAGAGTAATGCAAAAACTTCTTAGCTCTATAATTGTGCTATTTGTAATGGCGGGTTGTAGCTTACAACCTGCAACTACAAAACTAAATACAACTCCATCATGGATAGTAAATCCAAACCAAAATGGTAAAATTGGCGCTGTTGGCAGTTCCATGATAACATATGACCAAAAAAGATCTACTCAAAGAAAACTTGCCATCACAAGAGCTTTAGATGAGCTCTCTCTTCAAAGAGGCGTTAAAGTGCAAATGAGTATGACTAAAGAAGAAAGTTATACAAATGGAAATACAAATACTCATATGAATGTAGAAGCATCATACGATGTACGTGAAGAAATTACGGCTCATATAGAAGATGTTTATGAAGATAAAATATCTAAAGAACTGTTTATCTGGATGGTCCTAGACTAAAGAGTTCTTAAAACCCCGCTTTATTTTGGATATAATTTCAAAAATATATCTACCTTCATTACATAAGGCATAAAACTCATGAAAAAAATCGCAATTATCGGTCGTCCCAACGTTGGAAAAAGCTCACTTTTTAATCGTTTAGTGAAAAAAAGAGATGCTATTACATCTGACATAGCTGGAACTACTAGAGATATAAAAAGAAGAAATGCCATAATCATAAACAAACAGGTAGAACTTTTAGATACTGGCGGACTTGATAAGGGCTGCGAGTTATTTGACAAGATAAAAGAGATGTCACTTAAAGCTGCTTATATGGCTGACATCATTCTTTATGTAGTAGATGGAAAAAGTATCCCAGAAGAAGAGGATAAAAAACTCTTTTACGAACTTCAAAATTTAGGAAAAGATGTAGCCCTAGTTGTAAATAAAATAGACAACGACAAGATGAAAGATAATCTTTGGGATTTTTATGAATTTGGAACTGATGCTATCTTTGGCATCTCAGTTTCACACAATAGAAATACAGTTGAGCTTTTAGAGTGGATAGCATCTAAGGTTCCAGATAGTGACATTGTAAAAGAAGAGGGCGAAGAGGATGATGTAGGAGTTGTTGAAGAAGATGCCATCGATGATGAAGAATTTTTTGCCGAGCATTCTCACGAAGATCAAGATAGCGATGAGTATATTTACTGGGATGAAGAAGAGGTAGAAGATGACTCTATTTTTGCAAACAATGACCTTATAAAAGAGTATGACGAAGATGATGTAAACCATATCAAGATAGCTATTATTGGGCGAACGAATGTTGGAAAAAGCTCACTTTTAAATGCGCTTTTGGGTGAAGAGCGTTCAGTTGTAAGCAGTGTTGCTGGAACCACCATAGACCCGATTGATGAGACTATAGATTACAAAGGCAAACAACTTACTTTTGTTGATACTGCAGGTCTTAGAAGAAGAGGTAAGATTTTAGGCATCGAGAAGTATGCTCTTATGAGAACTACTGAGATGCTAGAAAATGCAAATATGGCCCTTATAGTCTTAGATGCAAGTGAGCCTTTTTTAGATTTGGATGAGAAAATCGCAGGGCTTGTTGATAGCAACCGTTTAGCTTCTATCATAGTTTTAAACAAGTGGGATATCTCAAAAAGAGATGAGCATGATAAAATCATAAGAGAAGTAAGAGATAGATTTAAATTTCTTGCATACGCACCAATCATTACGCTTTCTGCAAAGTCACACCAGAGAGTAGATAAGCTTCACGATATGATTTTAGAGATAAATGAAAACTACTCTCAAAGAATACCAACATCAAAGATAAATGAAGTGATAGAAAAAGCTCTAAGAAGACACACTCTTCCAAGTGTAAGTGGACAAGTTATCCGCATCTACTATGCGACTCAGTATGAGACAAGACCTCCAAAAGTAGCCATCATTATGAACAAACCAAGCGGTTTACACTTTACATATAGAAGATACTTAACAAACAAGCTAAGAGAGGCTTTTAACTTTACTGGAACACCACTACTCTTTAAGGCGAAGAAAAAAGGGGAGAAGTAAGCTAAACCTCGAACTTTATGAATGCTAACTAATGGCATTTTCCACGATATTTCGAGGCTGGTTAGATTTCAAAAGCACCAAACGAGTTCTAATTTTTTAGTGTGTGTTTAAAATGGTTTAAAAATTACCAAAGCTACTATAATTAGTAGTAAGATTGTAGGAACTTCGTTATAAAAGCGAAAAAACTTTCCACTTTTTGTGCATCTATCTTCTAGCAAAACTTTTCTGTAGTGTCCTAGCGAGAAAAAATAAGCCATAAGAATTAGCACAAACAATATTTTAGTATGAAGCCATGCATTTCCGCTAAAGCCTATCTCAAAACTTAAATATAACCCACTTAAAACTGTTGCCCACATAGCAGGAACACCAATATATTTGTAAATTTTAAGTTCCATAATTTTTATTACTTTTACAAAGCCGCTATTTTCAGCATTTTCAACATGATAAACAAAGAGTCTAGGCATGTAAAAAAGTACAGCAAACCATGAAATTAACGAGAGAATATGAAACCACAATATCCAAGAGTACATATAAATCCTTTAGTTGTTAAAAGTTTTTCTCTAAAGTAAAAACATAGTAGTTCGAGCCGCCCTTACTAACATTGTTATAGAGTCCAAAAACCCCAGAGCGATGTTTTATAGCAACTCCAAGATATGTATCTTTAATTGCGTCATATCTGACGAGTCTGCCAATATCAAAATCTAAACTAACATTGATATAGTTTAAAAAATTAGAGTTATTGTCATTATTTTTTTGTGCTTCTTGTTTCTCATAATAAAGTGTGCTGCTTGTGTATGATACACCCTCTCCAAGACCGATTCTAACTCTATTTTGCCAAAAGTCTATGTTGTAGTATATTTTTATATATAAAGTCCCCTCATAAACATCATTTTGCAAAGAAGCTTCGTCAAAATACGATAAACCTCCTTTTACATAAACATCTATAGGTAAATCAAAAGCACTTTTTTTTAGTAAATATCCAGCATCTAAAGAAGTGACTTTTAACTTATGTTTAAAAGATTTTACGTTCAAAAGTAAAATCTCTCCAAAGTCACTATCTGTAACTTTACCATGCGAAATCTTCAGCGAGTAGTTATTATCTGCGTTAAGACTTAAAGCCAAAAAAAGTAAAAGAAAATATTTCAACATAGCGCCTCTTACGAATCTAAAGATTCTAAGTCTTTTAAAGACATTTTGCTATGATCTACTATCTTTGTATGAAGACGGCGAAGTGCTTTTGTAGCTCTCTCTGATGCTAAGTCAATAGCCGTTTCTAAGTCTTCATCTGACTGATTTATAATCACTGGCTCGTTGTGAGCGATGCGAATGTCAAACTCTACAGAAATTCCCTTTTTTTCTGTTTTAACCATTGCATTTACACTTGTAATATCAAGCGAGTATTTTCTAAATCCTTCAATTGCTGATTCGATTAGAGCTCTATTGTTTTCACTTAGTTTTACATCTTTTGAACGAATTTGTACACCCATTTTATATCCTTTATTTGTAGCCGTTGGCAATCTTATATATGTGAAAATAATAGCCAAATAAAGCTGAGACTGCTATAATAATGTAAAAAATTTAGGA
>CAYWVG010000040.1:0-12892 GCA_964461645.1 uncultured Sulfurimonas sp.
ATGCTTAGTAGATGATAAACTACTCCAAATCCACTGGTCTCTAAAGGATACAACCTTAAAAAATGAAGAGTATTTTAGTGTCTTTTGCATGAGTGGAAAAAGCATAAAAGACGAAACTCTAAATATTGGCTCATCCCCAATCTATATATATATCAACGACTCGGTATAATTGCAAGCATGAATAAAAAATATTTAAATGTAAAACTCTACTTCTGGCTCCTTTTTGTCTTATGTTCCATCATCTTTGTAACATTTCCACAGATTGATATCCTTATCGCATCTCTTTTTTATAATGGAGAGACTTTTTTTATGAATGGAACTCTTATAGAAGAGTTTTTCTATTACTCTGTTAAGCCATTAATCATCATCTTAGGATTTTCAACACTTCTAATCTATACATATAATCGTATTTTGAAAAAAAACATTTTAAATGTCAATACAAGAGTAGTTATATATATAGTATTAGCCCTAAGCATTGCTCCAGCTTTTATAGTAAATGCAACTTTAAAAGACAACTGGGGAAGAGCCAGACCAGCACAAGTTGTCAACTTTGGAGGAGAAAAAGAGTTTACTCCAGCCTTTGTTATAAGTGATCAAGATGGCTACTCTTTTTCCTCTGGTCACGCCGCTGCTGCTTTTAGTCTTTTAGGTTTTGCACTCTTAGCTAGGAAAAATAAGCAACTATTTATAAACATAACACTTCTTTATGGATCTCTTGTTGGTCTTGCTAGAATCTCAGCAGGCGGGCATTTCTTTAGTGATGTAGTCACTTCATTTTTCATAGTATATATAGCCACTCATATCTTTTACAAACTAGTCTTTAAAGAGGAGTGCTAATCATGCATAAAAATCAATTTACGCAAATATTTTCGTTACTCTTGTTTAGTTTTATAGTCCTTATGGCTATAAGACTAACTCTATACAACTTCTACATTGAGGACTTTACAGACCTAAGCACTACAGAGTTTTATGCTTCGCTTTTTATGGGCTTTCGTGTAGATATGATAACGATTTTCACTTTCTCTTCTGTCTTTATTTTAGCTCTTATGTTTCTTAAAAAAACTACATACAGAGCAATAGTAGCGCTTGCTTGGGCAGCTATTTTAAACACTATCTTTATAATTAGCTTTAGTGATGTTCTCTATTATGACTATATTCACAGGCACATCTCAAACGAGATTTTTCATCTAGGTGATGATATGGATATCATTATCGGCATGGCGTTTGGCTCGATGCTTTTTTATACTCTTGGTGCATTTGTTTTAAGCGCTTTGTTTTTATACTCTGTTTATAGATTTTTCTCTTATAAGCCAAAAGAGTTTATCTCTTCAAAGAAGTTAGCAATATTTTCTCTTATGACTATTTTAGTTATGTTCATTGGCATCAGGAACAACTTAGGAGGCAAGAGTTTTGGAAGCAGTGATGCATATGCTGTAAACAAGGTAAGCAGCGGAAACTTAGCACTAAATGGCTTTTTTACAATCTACAGAACCGCTAAAAAAACAGCTAATCATAAGCTTATGAACCTCAAAGATGCCATAGAGATAAGCAAAGGAGCACTCAAAACTCCAAATGCACCCTTTATAGATAAAGAGTATCCACTACTTCGCAAATATCCCTTTAAAGATGTCCAAAAATACAATGTTGTTATAGTTTTATTGGAGTCTTTTGGAGCTGAACATATAGATGGATTTACTCACTACAAAGAGTTAAATGTCACACCATACTTGAAAAAATTAAGCCAAGAGAGTTTAAAGTTTACAAATTTCTACTCAAATGGCTACCGTTCAATCTTTGGTATAACCTCTATCTTTACAGGTATAACCATTCCAGCAGGAGCACAATATCTAGGCAAAGGTTTAGAGCTTTCGACTCTAAGTTATCTTGGAGGTGTTGCAAAAGAAAATGGTTATTCTACTCTTTCTATGCAAGCATCGAACAAGCGTTCATATAGAGTAGATGCCGTTAGCGCAATATCTGGTTTTGATGAGTATTATGGTGCAGAAGATATGCCAAATGTTGAAGAAGTTGATGCTGGAAGAGAACCGCTTACTGGAACATATGACTTTAATATGTTTGATTTTTACCATAAAAAACTAAACACTATGAAGGAACCTTTTTTAGGTTTTGCATTTACTAGTACTTCTCACTCAGACTTTCATCTGCCTAGTGCAAAGTTCGAGAGATATCCACACGACCTTCAAAACTATAATGGAGCTCTAAACGCTTATATTTATACAGATGATGCCGTAAGACGATTTATGGAGGGTGTCAAAAATGAACCATGGTTCGATAGAACTATATTTATCTTTACCTCAGATCATGGAAGCGGAGATGCACTAAATCCAATTGCAAGAGAGTATCGCCCTGATGACAAAGCACTAGCTGCAATAGAGCATTTTAGAATTCCTCTTATCATCTACGCTCCAAAGATTTTTGAGCCACAAGAGATTACAACTCTAGGTGGACATAATGATATCTTTCCTACTATTGTTGATATGTTGGGGCTAAAAGCCGAGATAACAACCATGGGAAGTTCACTCTTTGATAAAGATATAGATGAAAGATTTGTCTATTTTTACGCTGGAAATCTTATAGGGCTTATCACAAACAGTGGCTATATAAAGTACAATTTTAAAGATATAGTTGAACAAGATGCGCAAGATGAGAGCGTTTTAGCTAAGATGAAAAGACTCCTTTTTGCAGTAGATACAGCAGAAGCCCAGCTTTTAGAAAAAAACAGATGGGCAAAATGAGAATATTAATCATTTTACCAAACTGGTTAGGAGATGCCATCATGGCTACTCCAGCCATTGAACTTTTGGCAAAATACTACCATAATCCTAGATTTATCTTTGTTGGCAGCCACGTTAGCATCGAAGCATTGAAACATCATCCACTATGTGAAAAGGCTATTGTAGATGAGACAAAAAAAGCGCCAAACAGATTATTGGCCACTTACAAACTAGCTCGCGAGTTAGGAGAATTCCATCTAGCTATAAGCTTTAGAAACCAACTTCATGCAAGCTTACTTTTACGATTTACTAAAACTGTCGTTTGCATCTCAAGACGCTCATGGCACTCTATTTTTTTACTCTCTCACACTTTAGATATAAAGACCAATCAGCATCTTGTAAAACAGTATGCCCAGCTTGCGATGTGTGATGTAGATGGTTGGGACAAAGAAGTTCCAAGACTGAAGCTCTTTATTGAGCCAAGAATCTTTGATAAACCTACTTTAGGTATAAATGCAGGAGCTACTTATGGGAGTGCTAAACGCTGGTACCCACAGAGGTTTGCAGAAGTGGCAAGTGAGTTTTCAAACAAGTACGACATCATAATCTTTGGCGGACCAAATGAGATAGATATGGCAGATGAGATAGAGTCGCATCTTGCCTCTTATGGAGTGCAAAACTACAAAAATCTAGCAGGAAAAACTAGCATAAAAGAGCTTTGTGCAAACATAGCAGGCTGCTCTTTGTTTGTTACAAATGATAGTGGACCTATGCACGTGGCAGCTGCATATCAAGTCCCAACTGTCGCAATTTTTGGGCCAACAAGACACAAAGAGACTTCACAGTGGATGAATGAAAAAAACAGACTTATAAGACATGAGATGGAGTGTTCACCATGTATGAAACGAGAGTGCCCGCTTAAGCATCATGAGTGCATGAAGAGCATAACAGCTGAAGAAGTCATAGATGCGATAAAAGACATGGATTTATAAGTGTATGACTACCTTATAGTTGGAGCAGGAGCAGCAGGCTGCGCTATCGCTCATTTTTTAAAAAAAGCTGGCAAAAGTGTAGCCATTATAGACAGAGATGGAATAGCATCTGGAGCAAGTGGAGCTGCTGGTGCATTTCTTTCACCTCTTGCTGGAAAAAAAAACCTTTATAACTCTTTTGTAAATGACTCTCTTAGCTTTTCTTTAGATTTTTATGAAAAGCTCTCAAGCGAATCTTTTATAAAAAAAGGAGTTTTAAGGGTTGCTGATGAGAACTTCTCAAAAGATAGACTAAATGAGATAGAAAATGAGCACTACTCATCAGAAAAACTGCAAGCTCTCTCAATTGATTTTAAAGAGATTGATGGGTTTTTTTACAAAGATGCAGGACATATAAATCCAGCTGAGATTTCAAAAAAAATGATAGAAGGGTGTGACTTTTACAAAAAAGAGATTCTAGAGTTAAAGTATGAAAATACAATCTATAATGCTGATGGAATCAAAGCAAAAAACATCATACTAACTCAAGGAGTAAGTAGTTCTTTAGTAGATGCTCCGTACATCGAATTAAGCCCTATTTTTGGACTTAGAATAGACGCTAAAACAAGTACGAAAATCCCTTTTAATATCCACAAATCCATATCTATCTCTACAAATAAAAGAGATAACACTATAGCCATCGGAGCTACTCAGCAAAGACACGACTCAAAAGAGATGCTTTGCAACACCAGCTGCGATAAATGCAGTTTTTATGTAGATGATGAAAAAGCACAAGTTGAGTACCTTTTAGAAAAAGCAAGCGAGCTAATTGAGCTAAGAGATTTAGAAGTTATAAAAATATATAAGGGTGCTAGAGCTAGCATAAAGAGTTACTTTCCTGTAGTTGGAGAGCTTATAGATTACGATGCCACGCTAGAGAAGTATCCATCTATAAAAAATGGAACGAAGATTCCAAAAGAGTCTTTACTCTACCATCCAAACATCTTTATTATAAATGCTCTAGGTTCAAGGGGCTTTGTTTTTGCTCCATATCTAGCAAAGATTTTGAGCCAATATCTCTTAGAAAAAACTGAGATTCCAGAGGAGATATCTACACAAAAACTCTTTTTTAAATATGTTAGAAAGAAAAGAGATTAAAAACCGAACTTTAGGCCTAGATATACAGATCTGTTGTAACTTATATTTCCACCTTTTTTGTCATCATAGTTAGTGTCAATAGATCTAAAACCAAAGTATACATAAGCATTAGTAATTACTTCAACATCCAAAGAAGCGCGGTACTCTAAAAAACTCTTTGCATCTTGCATAGATAGGATTTCAGGTGCAAAATAGACTGCTCCTCTAAGATACATAGGAACCGCTCCATCTAGTACTTTATAAGTAGCTTCGGCACCTATTGGGATACTACTAAAGTTTTTAGTAACATTAATCTTAGCTCCAAGGCCTATAACCAATTCGGAAGTCCCAACTCTTCTTTGCATAAGAAAGTTAGCTTCATAATAGTCATTCATTTCGCTGTTTTTATTAAAATCACTATGTTTTTCATCAGCATGAAGCATCTTAGCGCCTATAAAAACTGTATCTGGATCAATACTATCATTGAACTGACCCATATCAACTTTTGCACCAAGTTCTAAATCTTTGTCGTTAATATTTAACTCTACACTGTGCATAGCAAAAGCAGATGCTGTACATAGTGCTATTAGTCCTAATTTCTTTAACATGAAGTTCCTTGTATTTTCTGTATTGTTTTTGTTGTACTTTTGCCATCGACAAAATCAACAAGCTTCAACTCAGAAGCAAATTCTGTTCCTACGACATCCATTCCCTCATAATCTCCACCTTTTACAAGCGTATGAGGTTTTATCATCTTTATAAGCTCATACGGGGTGTCATCTTCAAAAGGAACTACAAAGTCAATAGCTTCGAGCGCTGCAAGTATATAGGCTCTATCTTTTGCGATATTTACAGGACGACTAGGCCCTTTTAATCTTGATACAGAAGCATCTGAATTTAGTCCAACTATAAGCACATCTCCAAAGCTCTTAGCTTCTTGAAGATACTTAACATGACCAACATGTAAAATATCAAAACATCCATTTGTAAAGACAATTTTTTTGCCATTTATCTTGTAACGCTCTACTATTTTTTTGATATCGTCAAAACTTTTTATATGAGCATCTGACATACTCTTATGTAGCGATGCTTCATACTCTTCTATCTCGTCTAGTGTAACTGTAGCAGAGCCTAGTTTTCCAACTACAACACCAGCGGCAAGATTCGCAAATGAGGCAGCACTCTCAATAGACTTTGAGGCGCTAAGAGCAAAAGCAATAGATGCGATAACTGTATCTCCAGCTCCAGTTACATCAAAAACCTCTTTTGCAACAGTTGGAAATCTCTTAAGTTCTTTTTCATACGTTGCTATTCCACCTTCGGAGAGTGTGATAAGCGATATATTTAAATTTACTTCATCTTTGAGTTTAACTAGCGCTGCTTTTAAAGATTCATCATCTTTTATCTCTATTTTAGTAGCTAGCATTGCCTCTTTTTTATTTGGAGTTAAAAGATATGAGCCTTTATACTTTGAGAAATCACTACCTTTTGGGTCTACTAAAACCTTAACGCCATTTTTATTTGCCAAAGCTATGACACTTTGACAAAGTGAAGTTGTTAAAACTCCCTTGCCATAATCAGATAATATGAGTGTATCAAAAGAAGAAATACTTTTAGTGATGGATTCTACTATTTTAGATGCACTCTCTTGGGTTATCTCATTTTTGCTCTCTTTATCATATCTTAGTATTTGCTGACCTACTGCGATTATACGGCTTTTTTTAGATGTATTTCTTCCCTTTTGAACTATGATATTTGAGCCATCAACACTGATGGCTTTTAGCATCTCTTTTAGTTCAATTCCATTATCATCATCTCCTATAACACTACTTACGCTCACTTCTGCACCAAGAGCTCTAAGGTTATTTATAACATTTCCAGCTCCACCCAAAACAGTAGTTTCTTTAGCAATATCTACAACTTGAACTGGTGCTTCTGGAGAAATTCTTTCACAACTGCCCCACAAATAGTGATCTATCATCAAATCACCAATAACTAAAATTTTGGGAGTGTAGTTTTTAAGTACTTTCATTATTTTACTTCTTGCTCGTAAACTCTTTTAATCTCGCCTACATAGTCTTTTATAGCATCTTCCATCTCATAAGCTGGCTCATATCCTAAAGATTCTCTTGTAGTTTCTATGTCTGCTTCTGTATGGAACTGGTAACTTCCAACAAATGGGTTTGGTATATATTCACACTTTAACTTAGTTCCTAGTTCAGATTGTAAAATATCCACTATATCTTGGAAGCTTCTTGCCTTGCCTGTTCCTACATTATATACACCACTTTTTTTTGTCTGCATCGCTTTTATATTTGCCTGGATGATGTCTTCTATATATATAAAGTCACGGAGTATTTTATCGCTGCCTTCAAAAAGTTTAGGATTTTTCCCTGCTAATATCTGATGTCCAAACTGTAAAACCATAGATGCGGTAGTATTTTTAAAAAACTCACCCTTTCCATAAACATTAAAATATCTAAGTCCAACGATAGAGATATCGCACTCTTTTATATACTCGCGGCTTAAATTATCCATACTAAGTTTTGAGAAACCATAAACATTGTTTGGTGCTTCTCTACCAACTCTTTGTGGAGACTCGGCGTTTCCATATGTTGCAGCTGAAGATGCGTAAATCATATTTGCACCATGTCTGATGGCAAGCTCTAAGAGGTCTTTATAAGCATTTACATTTGTTTTTATCATCAAATCTTGCTCTTGTGCAGTAGTATCAGAGATAGCAGCCTCATGAAAGATATAATCAAATTTATAATTTATCTCCAAATCAAGTAATAAGTCTTTATCATTTATGTCTCCACTTATTATCTCTCCACGAAAACCAATAAGGTTTTTAAAGTGTCCAAAACTCTTTAAGTTTCCATTAGATAGCACATGAGAACTTCTAAAACTATCAAGCACAACTACTTTTGCATCTGGATGATTATTTTGAAAATAAAAAGCTAAATTAGAACCTATAAAGCCAGCTCCACCAGTTATTAAAATTGTTTTATTTGTTAAATCGTCTTTTATATATCTCATTTACCCATCCATAATAGTATTGTTTGAATATAATAATACACTATTATTCATTAACATGTATTTAAGACTCAACGCACTATAATTGAGCCGAAAATTAATCTTTAAGGAAAAAAAATGAAAAAAATCGTAATCGCTACAGTAGCTTCTTTAGCACTAGCAACAGTATCTATGGCAGAAGTAAATGGTAAAGCATGTATATCTTGCCATGGCGCTGACTGGACTAAAGCAGCTCTTGGAAAATCTAAAAATGTTGCTGAAATGACTCATGCTGAGATTGCTATTTCTCTAAAGGGATACAAAGATGGCAGTTACGGTGGACCAATGAAAGGTCTTATGAAAGGTCAAGTAGCTAAGTATTCTGATGAAGAACTAGACGCTTTCTCTCTAACTATAGGTAAATAATCCATCTTCAAAACTGCTCGTAAAGAGCAGTTTTTCATTACTTCATATACTTAAATATATATTTTTTTGAATCATTCAGGTCGATACTCTTTTTTCAACGCTTTTTTCTTCTGCTCTCGTTTAAATGCATCATTTAGTTCATCTTCTCCATCAAACTTTGCTGCATTTAAAAACTTCTCTTCATCATCAAATTGCCCATTTTTAATAGCCCATAGAAATGCGAAAAGTGCAGCAGCTCCTAGAAAAATAGAGACGCCCAACATCATTGCTATTACCCAATTACTCATTTTTCACCCCTATGTTAATTTTGTTTAAACTTATATCTTATTCTCATCGAGTTTCCAACAACCAAAAGTGAGCTTAAAGACATTGATATAGCTGCTACTAGTGGGATGACATAACCAGCCATAGCTAGCGGAATAGTAACGGCATTATAGACTAAAGATATAAATAGATTTTGCTTAATAAGCCCAAAAGTAATTTTACTTATCTTAAATGCATCTTTGAGTGAGGTTAGTGAATCATTTAGTAAAACTACATCGCCAATCTCTACAGCTATATCACTTCCACTTCCCATCACTATACCAATATCTGCTCTTGAGAGAGCAAGTATATCATTTACTCCATCTCCAACCATAACCACACTTCTGTTTTGTGCATGAAGAGACTCTATAAAGTTAGATTTATCTTCTGGGGTTTGTTCATAGTAAAGTTCTGTGATGCCAACCTTTCTTGCCACATTTCTAGCACTTTTTTCATTATCTCCAGTAAGCATTACAACATTGATATTTCTCTTTTGCATCTCAGCTATAAGTTCACTTGCGCTATCTTTTATCTTATCGCTTAACTCATAGATGCATACAACTTTTCTATCTACTGCATAGTAAAAAAGAGTATTATCACTTATAAAATCAATTTTTATTCCATGTAGTTCTAAAAGTTTTATATTTCCGCCAAGTATCTCTTTACCTCTATATTGTGCTTTTATGCCGCAAGCTGGTATTTGAGAAAATTCATCAAATAAAATCTCCCCAGGCGTCTCATCTTCACTTTCTAAATATCTGCAAATCCCAGATGCAACAGGATGTTTTGATAACTTTACAAGAGAGTATAAAAGCTCTTTATCAAACTCTTCAAAATGGCTCTGTTTTACAACCTCAGGCTTTCCAACAGTTAGAGTTCCAGTCTTATCAAGAACTAAAGTATCGACCTTTGCTATAGTCTCAATTTGAGCAGCCTCTTTAAAAAGAATGCCCCTCTTTGCACCAAGGTTCAACCCAACAAGAGTAGCAACTGGAGTAGCCAGTGCTAAAGCACAAGGACATGCTATAACTATAACTGAGATACCTATCATAAAAGAGGTTTCAAAGCCGTTGTCCAGCATAAACCACACTACAAATGTTAAAAAACTAAATCCTAGTATGACAGAAGAAAAGTGTTCAGAAAGTTTGTTTGCCATCTGCTGTATTTTTGGTTTTTTATTTATTGCAGATTCAAGTAAAGTGACAAGATTTGAAAGAGTTGAGTGTTTAAAATCCTTAGTAGCTCTAAAATAGATATCTGCATCTATACTTGTAGTCCCGCTAATAACACTATCGCCTATCTTTTTATATATCGGCTCACTCTCTCCCGTTAAGTTAGACTCATCAAAAGAACCCTGCCCTTTTACAATTTCACCATCGAGCAAAACCCTCTCACCTGATGATACAACTACGATATTTCCAACTTTTACATTTTCTAACTTACAAGTAATGATAGTATCATCTAAAAGGATTTTTGTCTCACTTGGGATATGTTTACCTACTATATCTAATGTGTCTGCAGCATTTTTTTTACTTAATACCTCTAAAAATTTTCCAATAAGAACAAAGGTTATAATCATACTTACTGAATCAAAATATGCTTCTCCATATTCAGTCACAGTTATATAGATAGAGTATATATATGTAAGTAATGCCCCAGTTGCAACCATCAAGTCCATATTTACAACTCTATTTTTTAGACCATAGTATGCACCTCTAAAAAAAACCCAACCACTAAAAAAAAGTACAGGAGTAGCTAAAATCCACTCGGCTATATTTAAAATAGTTTTTACATCTTGGGTTATTCCTGTAAAATATCCAGCATATTGAGCTATTGCAATCCACATAATATTCATAGATGCAAAGATTGCAACTGCCATCTTTAAGTAGTAAGATTTTCTC
Source organism: uncultured Sulfurimonas sp. (assembly GCA_964461645.1). GTDB lineage: Bacteria > Campylobacterota > Campylobacteria > Campylobacterales > Sulfurimonadaceae > Sulfurimonas. The sequence continues at coordinate 10,489 of CAYWVG010000040.1, forward strand.
TCTCTATTTGCATATACTTCTTGAATAGAAGAGTCATAAGCAAAGGCATCATAACCAATAGAGCGAATCATCTCTATAATGGCGGATAATTTCACAATATCGTCTGCCCAAACTACAGTAGCTTTGTTGTTAGTAAAGTTGATATTTGCTTCTATGACTCCATCCATTTTATGAAGAGCTTTTTCATTTAACCAGACACAAGCAGAGCAGTGAATTCCTTCTATAATAAGTGCTATTTCATTAAATCCATCACTATTTACTTTTACAAAAGCATCTCTAAAGGACTCACTATCAAAGGTTGATGAATCCTCAAACTTCTCAAGGGGAGGCGAGAGCTTAACATTTTGGGTTTTAGCATAAAAACTATCAAATCCCTCATCGCTAAGAAGTTTAAAAACACCCTGACAACCATTACAGCAAAAGTAGTGATTATTATCTTTTATCATAACAGCCTCATCAAATTCAAGATGGCAATGGCTACAAGCTACTTTATTTGACAAGTTCAAATTTTCCCAAAGATCTATTTTTAACAATTTTGTTAGATAGCTCAACCAAACCATTCATACAAATATACACGCCGTTTTTAGGTTTAGCTTTAAGAAATCCAATAGCAATCCCAAGGTTTAGTGTAGATTCTATGTTATCTATCTCAAAAGGTCTCATAGCACCTGTAAGTATGATTTTCCTATCTTCAAATATCTCAGATAAAAATTCAGCTGTAATACTCATAGTATCAGTTCCATGAACTATAATAAAAGCATCATCTACAGACTCCATGATAATACTAGCTAACATCTTTCTATCGCTCATGTCCATATCTAGGCTGTCTTTATAAACAACACCAGCTAAACTATAATCAAAATCAGAGCTTCTTAGAATTTTTTCTATAGCCTCATTGTTGTAGGGAATTTCTAATTCTCCATTGTTAGGGTTGTATATTTTATTAAATGTGCCACCACTGTTAAGAATTAACATCGTAAATAGCCTTTAGTTTTGATATTATTTTATTTGCTTTTGAAATTTTAACGCTGTTAGATTCATCAAAAAGGAATGTAGAGTTCAAACCTGCAGCAATACCCGCTTCTATATCCCTTTCTTTATCTCCAACAATAATTGATTCTGATAAGTTGATATCTAAGTCTTTACTTGCTTGTAAAAGCATCCCAGGATTAGGTTTCCTGCAACTACATTCGCCAGAAATTTTCGTATGGTGCGGACAATGGTATACCTTTGATATAACAACATCTTTCTTTAAAAATTCGTCTATCATCCAAGAAGTTAAAATCTCAAAATCATCTTCTGTGTAAAAACCTCTCGCAATACCAGATTGATTAGTCACAACAACTATAATAAATCCAAGTTTCTCATAGTATTTGCATAAATCAAATATTCCATCTATAAATTCAAAATCTTCTATCTTATAAAGATAATCTTTTTCAACATTTATAACACCATCACGATCAAGAAAAAGTGCCTTATTCATAGACTATTTTGATACACCTTCACCAAATATCTCTTTTTCTATAATGTCACAAAGTATATGACCTATTAGTATATGAGACTCTTGAATCCTAGGTGTGTCATTTGAAGGAACCACTATAGCTATGTCGGCTATTTTAGCCATCTCTCCACCATCTCGACCAACTAAAGCTATGGTTTTAATATTTTTTTCTTTTGCAACTTTAAAAGCATTTACGATGTTTAATGAGTTTCCTGATGTAGATATGCCTATAAAAATATCTCCATCTTGCCCCATACCCTCTAACTGCCGAGAAAAAACTTTATCATATCCATAATCATTTCCAATAGCAGTAAGATTTGAGGTATCAGTAGTAAGTGAAAGTGAAGGGATTGATGGTCTATCAAACCCATATCTACCAACAAGCTCTGCAGCAATATGCTGTGCATCTGCTGCACTACCACCATTACCAGCTAAAATAGTTTTATTTTTGCCTCTGTATAGTTCTACACAAAGCTTAGCAACCTGCTCAATCTTCTCTAATAACTCTTCATTCTCATAGATAGCTTTTTTTGTTTCATAAGATTTTTTAATCTGATCTTTTATATATTTTTTCATATAATATCCTAAAATAATATTTGAAATAATACCATAATAAGCATAACAAAGTTATTTAGCGATTTTAATTTCAGAGTTATAATTAACATATTAAGGATCTAGATTTACAGGTTCCAATTGTATCTGTGGAATACTAACTAAAGAGCATCCCTCCATTATAAGCTTCTTTTATAGAGATATAAAATTGACACTCGGTAGTTCCTAAATTTATGGGAATAATTGTTATTAATATGAGAATAATAAATATTGGTAATAAAGAATACTAAAATAGTTGATTTGCAAATGTTTAATTGATAGTAAAAAGAGTGATTGTGATAAGAAGGAGTT
>CAYWVG010000041.1:0-12573 GCA_964461645.1 uncultured Sulfurimonas sp.
TGAAGAAGCTAAACATTTATCTAGCTGGATCACTCATGCTTGTACGGCAATAGAACATTTAGAGAATTCTTCGCTTGAAGATGCAAGTTCAAAGTATTCAGTTAAACAATTTCAGATAAAATAAGACCTATTTTTAATACTTTTAGCTCAGTTTTTGAGAATTCATTGGAAGGAATAATTTGTTACTATTTAAATATATCTCTTTTCATTACTTAAAATTTTTCCTCATAATATTGAGTGCTCTAGTGATGTTTTTAGTTGGTTTTGACTATATGGAAAATGCAGATTCACTAACAGCATCTGCAAACTTAATGCTTATCTACTTAGTTTACAAATCTTTTTTTGCTATAGATATGCTTTTACCACTCTCTTTAATTTTCGCGATGATTAGTACAAAAATATACCTCATTCGTTCAAATGCATTGGTCTCCTTTTACTCTCTTGGCTATTCAAGAATCGATGTGCTTAGACCTTTTGTTGTTGTCTCTACGGTTATTATAGTTCTGTTTATATCACTCCATTCACATTCTAGTTTTGCTCGTGCAGATGAGTTTTCTAACAACATTCGAAAAAATTCAGCATATCTAAGCCCTACAAAAGATTTGTTTTTTACATACAAAGATAAATATGTATACTTCTCTCAAATGCTACCTCTTCAAGAGAGAGCCGAAGGCATAAGAGTCTTTACTATCAAAGATAATATTTTAAAAGAAGTGATAGTTGCATCTTCTGCTGTTTATAGAGATGATTCGTGGTTTATAAAAAATGCTGACATTATTACAAAACCGGATGACATGAGCTTCGATTCTACTGGGATGAAAATAAAAGAGGGAGAAGGTTTAAATATTTTAAATGGTTTTAGACCTAAAATGCTAGATCAAGTTTATGAAGGAAAAGTAAATTTTACTATAAAAAATGCGATAGATGCTCTGCTTTTGCTTAAAGGTCAAAATATAAATACTAACTCTATAAAAGGAGCTTTATACAAGATTTTTATATACCCATTTTTTGTTCCTTGTTTGGTTGTTATCATTTTTTTCTTTGTTCCAATTAGTGTTAGGTTTTTAAATGTATCTCTTTTTAGCTTTGGAGCAATTCTTGCAACTCTGCTTATTTGGGGGATTTTATTTATGCTAATAGAGTTATCAAACAACAAAACTATACCTAGTGAGGCTGGAGTAGTAGCACCTGTAGTTATACTCTTTTTAATAGCACTTAGGCAGTGGCGAAAGTATCGCATAAGAAGATGATGCAATAGTTATTTTGATATAACAAAAACATAAGCACTTATTGGATAAAATCTCTTAAAAATTATTTGGATATTTTATATGAACTTTGAACTATTGGCTACAAAATACAAAACTCCACTCTATGTCTATGATCTTGACTATATGAGTCAGAGATATCAAGATTTAAAAGAAGCGTTTAAAGGAAGAAAGTCCATCCTTGCTTATGCAGTAAAGGCAAACTCAAACCTTAGTGTGGTCAAGCACTTTGGGGATTTGGGAAGTGGAGCAGACTGTGTCTCCATCGGTGAAGTTCGTCGTGCTTTAATGGCTGGAATCCCTCCTTATAAGGTGATTTTCTCAGGTGTTGGAAAGAGTGATGAAGAGATTCATGAAGCGATTTTAAGCGATATCCTCTACATAAATGTTGAGAGCGAAGCTGAGCTTTCGCGCGTTGAGCAAATCGCAAAAGAGCTAGGAAAAGTTTCTCGTATAAGCGTGCGAGTAAATCCAAACATAGACCCAAAAACTCATCCATACATCTCAACAGGACTTCATGATAATAAGTTTGGAGTAGATATAAATAGCGCTAAAAGAATGTATATCTTAGCAAAAAACTCCGCATCACTAGACCCTGTTGGCATCCACTTTCATATAGGCTCGCAACTAACACACCTAGAGCCTATCTATGAGTCAGCGGTCATTGTAGCAGATATGGTTCGCTCACTTGAAGCAATAGATATAGAATTAAAATTTTTTGATATTGGTGGTGGACTTGGTGTTACTTATGATTCTGAGGTAACAATAAAACCTTATGATTATGCACAAGCAATTTTAGGTGCTATAAAAGGTCTTGATTTGACTATCATCTGCGAACCAGGAAGATTTTTAACTGCAAATGCTGGATATTTTTTAACTAAAGTCTTATATGAGAAACAAAATGCAGATAAGAAGTTTGTAGTAGTTGATGGTGCTATGAATGATCTACTTCGTCCGAGTCTTTACAACGCTTACCATAAGATAGAAGCGCTAGTAGATGACAAGAGTAAAACTAAAGTAGTAGATATCGTCGGTCCAGTTTGTGAAAGTGGTGATTTTTTTGCAAAAAACTATGAACTACCAGAGGTAAAAAGAAATGATTTGTTAGTTATTCATAGTGCTGGAGCTTACGGTTTTGGTATGGGAAGTAACTACAATACAAGAGGCAGAAGTGCTGAAGTAGCGGTAAAAGGCGGAGAGGACAGACTTATAAGAGAGCGAGAAAAGTTTGAAGATATCATAGCTCTTGAGAAAGATTTTATTTAATTTGTACAGATAATGAGCTAAGCCCATTATCTTCTGCTGAGTTTTCTTCAGCAGAAGGCTCACGCACAGAGACCGTGCTTGAAAATATTAAAGGAGACCAACTTGTATTTTATTGATGTTCAAGGCACACTTATAAGCGATGATGATAAGTCACCGATTCGTGGAAGTAGAGAGTTTATAAAGAGATGCAATACAAAAAATATTCCATATATGGTTATAACAAACAACACAAAAAAAGCATCAAAAGACTTTTATAATTTTTTAATCTCACAAGGTTTTGAATTTGGTTTTGATAAGTACCTTGACCCACTTATGATACTTGAGTCTCATGTCGAAAAAGACTCTGTTGCTGCTTATGGTGCTGAAGAGTTTTTAAAAACTCTTTCTTCTATGGGCTACAACTTAGACTATACAAATCCTAAAACAGTTTTAGTGGCTATAAAAGAAGATTTTACTAATGAAGACTATGCACAGATGATAGAGTTTTTGCTCCAAGGTGCCTCACTAGTTGGCATGCATGAGACTTCCATTTATGCAAAAAACTCTAAAAGATACCCTGGTGTTGGGGCAATTTTAAAGATGCTAGAATTTGCAACTTCAACTAGCTATGAGGTTGTTGGAAAGCCTAGTATTGCTTTTTATGAGGAGTCACTAAGAGCCTTAAGAAAACAAAGTCCTGAGGCTCTTTTTTCTGATATTACGATGATAAGTGATGATGTTAAGGGTGACTTGGGTGGAGCAAAAGAGATGGGGATAAAGACTTTTTTTGTAACAAGTGGAAAATATAAAAGCGAAGCAGAGATAGTTCCATTTTTAGACCCAGAGTTAAGACCTGATGCTGTTTATGCTGATATGCAAGAGATTTTGGAGGAGTTATGAAGAGCTTAGATGATTGTAGAATTGCTATCGACAAACTAGACTCGCAGATGCTTGACTTACTAAATGAGAGAATGAGAGTAGTGCATCGTGTAGGTGAGATAAAAAAAGAGTCTGGCGGCGCTATTTATAGACCTGAGAGAGAAAAAGCTATCATTGATAGACTTGAGATTCAAAGTAAAGATAGTAATGGGCTTCTAAATAGAAGTGCTATAGCGGCTATATTTTTAGAGATTTTCGCAGTTTCTAGAAACCTAGAAAAGCCTGAGCTAATTGCATATTTGGGGCCTGAGGGAACATTTACCCATCAGGCTGCAGAGAGTCGTTTTGGTGCTATGAGTGATTATCTCTCCTTAGGATCGATCTACTCAGTTTTTAAAACTCTAGAAGCAAAGAGAGCTAAGTTTGGAGTAGTTCCAATAGAGAACTCAAAAGATGGAATAGTCGGAGAGACACTTGATTTACTTGCCAAAAGTAGTGTAAAGATAGTAGCTGAACTCTATATGCCCATACATATGTCTTTTGTGACAAAAGCTACAAAACTTAGTGATGTTAAGAAGATATACTCAAAAGATAAAGGTTTTGGACAGTGTAGAGAGTTTTTATCTGAGCACGGGCTTGTAAATGTTGAGCAAATTCCAGTTGACTCAACTGCAAAAGCTGCCATCTTAGCTGCAGGAGACAGTAGCTCAGCTGCCATCTGTTCACACATAGCTGCAAAGCTTTACAGCGTTCCAACTATGTTTGAAAACATAGAAGATGAGCATGATAGCTCTACTCGTTTTTTGATTTTAAGTGACTTTAAAAATGCAATAAGTGGAGAAGATAAAACCTCGATTTTAGTAAAACTAGAAGATGCAAAAGAGGCAGGTTCTTTAGTACATTTTCTAAAAGATTTTGATGATGAGAAGATAAACCTTTCAAAAATTGAGTCTCGTCCATCAAAGGATAATGCAGGTTTTGGTTACTGGTTTTATATAGATTTTTATGGGCATATAGATGAGGCTCATATTCAAAAAGTGCTAGCAAAGCATGAAGCTGAGGTGACTTGGCTTGGAAGTTATGTAAAGGGTGAAAATGAAATTTAATGCTAAGATGAAAGATATTAAAACATATGAAGCTGGAAAGCCAATAGAGCTTGTTGTTCGTGAGTTTGGGATCGAGCCAAAAGATATAGTAAAGCTTGCATCTAATGAAAATCCTTATGGATGTTCTAGTAAAGTAACAGAGTCGGTTTCAAAGATTTTAACAAAAATGTCTCTCTATCCAGATGATTCTATGATGGATTTAAAGGCTGCACTTGCAAAAAGATTTGAGTTAAGAGATGGGAATGTAATCATTGGTTCAGGCAGTGATCAAGTGATAGAGTTTTTAATCCACGCTAAGGCAGAGCAGGGCACTAAAATTCTTATGAACTCTATCACATTTGCTATGTATGAAATCTATGCAAAACATGTGGGAGCTGAGATTTTACGCACTGCCTCACAAGAGCATGATTTAGATGAGTTTTATGAGATTTATAAAAGAGAAAACCCAGCTATTATCTTTATCTGTACACCAAACAATCCAACAGGTGATGCCATAGACGCACAAAAGCTCTTTGACTTTTTAAAGAAGATAGATAGTGACACTTTAGTGGCAATCGATGGCGCTTATATGGAGTACGCAATTGCTAAAGATGCAAGTAAAGAGGTAAAACCAAAAGAGCTAATTGAGAGTTTTGAAAATGTAATCTATCTTGGAACTTTCTCAAAAGCTTATGGACTTGGTGGTATGAGAGTTGGTTATGGACTAGCTCCAGCCGCGATTATAAAAGAGTTGTATAAATTAAGACCTCCATTTAATGTTACAACGCTCTCACTTGAAGCTGCAAAAGTAGCTCTTAGTGATGAAGAATTTGTTAAAAATAGTGTAGTTGCTAATATTAGTGAGATGAAACGCTATGAAGAGTTTGCAAAGGAGCAAAAAATAGATATAATTGAGAGTTATACAAATTTTGTTACTTTATGTCTAAATCCGAACCAGAATTCTTCACAAATTGCTAATCAACTTTTGAAAAAAGGGATGATAGTAAGAGATTTAAGTAGCTATAACATGAATGCTATTAGGGTGACAGTTGGAACAAAAGAGCAAAATACTCGCTTTTTTGAGCTAACGCAAGAGATATTATAAACGGGAAATAGATGGATTTTAAGGTACTTTTTTCTCAGCTAGTTGTTCTTTATACGAAGCTTACTAAACAGCAAAGAGCCATTATCGCAATGGCTATCATTGGGATAGTCGCTTTTTTGATTTTTTTGGTAGTTTTTACTGCTAAAAAGAAGACAGATAGTGATTATGAAATTTTATTTAACTCTCTCAGCTCACAAGATGCAGCAAAAGTGGTTGAGCAGCTAGAAAAAGATGGAATTGCGTATAAGCTAGAAGACAACAATATTATAAAAGTGCCAAAGGATGTGGTTTATAAAGAACGAATAACTATAGCATCTATGGGCATCCCTAAAAACACTGGAGTAGGTTTTGAACTCTTTGATACACAAGAATTCGGAGCTACTAGTTTTGACCAAAATATCAAATATATTCGTGCTCTTGAAGGTGAACTCTCAAGAACTATAAATGCACTAGCTCCTATAGAGTCAGCAAGTGTAAGTTTGGCGATTCCAAAAGATACACTCTTTATCGCCAAACAAGTAGATCCTAGTGCTTCTGTTATGGTAACTCTTGTAGAGGGAAGAAAGCTCTCCTCAAAACAGATTAGAGGTATAAAAAACCTTGTCGCTTCTGCAGTGCCAAAGATGAAGTCAACAAATGTGATGCTTGTAAACTCTGATGGAGAAACTCTTGGTGATGAAGATGAGATGGCTCAAATGGGCGAGCTCTCAATTGTTCAGCAACAATACAAAACAAAAGAAGAGAAAAAAAGACAGATAAAAATCATAGAAGTCATCTCTCCATTTGTGGGTGGACAAGAAAAAGTTGTAGCCCAAGTAAATATAGACTTTGACTTCTCCATACAGAGTTCTACATCTGAGACATTTGATCCTGAGAATGTTGTTAGAAGTGAGCAGTCTAGTGAAGAAAAAAGAGAAGGTAGCGCTCCAGTAGAGATAGGCGGAGTACCTGGAACTGTAAGTAATATTGGTCCTGTAGAAGGGCTAAAAAGCAACCAAACTAGTGAAAAGTATGAAAAAAATACAGGTACTACTAATTATGAAGTTGGTAAAACAGTCTCTACTACAAAGTCGCAATTTGCTCGCATAAAGAAGATTAGCGCCGCAGTTATAGTTGATGGAAAGTATAAATATACATTGGATGAGAATAACAAGCCAACAAAAGAACTTGAATATTTGGCACTGCAAGATAGTGATCTTGACGCTCTCTCTTCACTTGTTAGTCGCTCTATTGGTATAGATGAGGCAAGGGGTGATCAGGTAAGTGTTAAAAATTTACAGTTTAAGAGAGATGCATCTTTAAGTGAGATTGATGGAGTCTCAAGAGCTTTAACATTTTCTCAAACTTATTTAGCACCATTTTCAGGGCTCTTAAAATATATATTTGTTCTGATTTTACTTTTAATAATTTACAAAAAAGTAATCTCTCCATTTGCTCTTAGAATGCTCGAAGTTTCAAAAGAGGATGAAGAGTTTATTCGTCCATCACTTGAGATTGAAGATGATGAAGAGGAAGATTTAGTAGAAAAAGTTCAACAGATGCGCAAAAAAGTTGAAAGTCAACTTGGAGTTGGTGAGGGCTTTAATGAAGATGAACTAAAACATGAAGTTCTTTTAGAAAAAGTTAGAAATATGGCAGAAGATGCACCAGAAGAGATAGCAGCTCTTCTACAGTCTCTGCTGGTTGGTGAAGATGAGCAATCTTACACAAGAGAAAGAGGTAGATAGTTATGAGTTTAAACCCAACCCAACAAGCAAAATTAGATGAAATGAGTATGGCTGAAAAAATCTCTATACTTCTTATGCAGTTAGGTGAAGAGCCAACAGCTGCAATTTTCTCAAATATGAATGTAGATGCTATAACTGAAGTTTCAAAATACATTGCTGGGAATAAGAGTGTTGAAAAGTCCATAGCTACTGTTATACTTGAAGAATTTCATGCAATATTTCAGTCAGGTCAGTTTATTACGTCTGGTGGTATGGAGTATGCAAGAGAGCTTTTATATAGAACGCTAGGTCCAGAAGAGGCCAAGAAAGTTTTAGATAAGTTATCAAAGAGTATGCAAAATATTCAAAACTTCTCTTATCTATCAAAAATCAAGCCTCAGCAGCTCTCAGACTTTATTGTAAACGAACATCCACAAACAGTAGCTTTAATATTAGCTCATATGGATCCAACAGAAGCTGCTGATACTCTTCAGTTTTTTCCAGATGACTTGCGTTCAGAAGTTGCTATGAGAATGGCTAGACTTGGTGATATTTCTCCTTCTGTTATCAAAAGAGTCTCAGCAGTACTAGAATCAAAACTAGAATCTTTAGCATCTTACAAAGTAGAAGTTGGTGGACCTCGCGCGGTTGCTGATATCTTTAACCGTTTAGGTGCAAAAAGTGCAAAAGCTACACTATCTCAAGTTGAGCAGATAGATGAAGAGCTTGCAACACAGATAAAAGAGATGATGTTTACATTTGAAGATATAGTTACACTTGATAAATCTGCAATCACAGAAATCCTTAAAGCGGTTGATAAAAAAGAGCTTATGTTAGCACTTAAGAGTGCGCCAGAAGAGTTAAAAGAGAAGTTCTTCTCTGGAATGAGTGAGAGAGCTAAAGAGGCATTTGATGAAGAGATGCAGTTTTTGGGTGCAGTTAAGATGAAAGATGTTGAGAATGCTCAAAGACAGATTGTTGAACTTGTAAATGGGCTAGCTGAGGCTGGAGCAATACAAATGGGTTCAAACGATGAGATGGTAGAGTAAGAGGCTAAAATGGCAACAGTAATTTCAAATGAAAAACTTGTAAGACACAATGTAGATAAATATACTTTTAAAGTATTGGCTATGGGTCCTACATCTGATGCCAATGCACAAAAGAACCCTGTGCAAACAAGCGAAATAAAAGAGACTGAAAAACCTCAAGTTAGCGTAGATTCTAGTTCTATGAGTACAAATTCAAAAGATTCACTTATAGAGTCTTTGATGAAAAAAACTGATGAGATGTCATCCAACTTTATAAAACTTCAAATGAAGCTAGAGTCTATGAGTGAAGATCATAAAAAAGAGATTGAAAAAGTAAGAGCAGAATCATTTGAACAAGGGGCTATATCTGGCAAAGAGCAGGCTTTAAAAGAGGAACAAGGAAGTGTTAAAAACTCTTTAGAGCAGTTTATCAACTCTATAAAAACGCTAGAAAATAGTGCTTTGGAGTATGAAAAGGCCTTAGAGGGAATAAAATCAGAGTTAGTTAGTGCTGCTCTTGATATCTCAAAAGAAGTTATAAATGTAGAACTATCAAAGAGTTCAAGTTCAATAGCTGAGGTTTTATCACGTGAACTTATAAAAGAGCTCCAAGGAGCGTCAAAAATAAAGTTAAGAGTAAACCCGAGAAATCATGGAGACCTATCAAAAAATCTAGGTACACTAGAACATGTTGAGATTGTCTCAGATGGTGCGGTTAGTGAAGGCGGAGTTATTGCTATTAGTGACGTAGGAAATATAGACGCGCAAATCTCTAAAAGATTTGAGAGAGTAAAAAGAGCGGCTTTAAGTGAATAAGAGATGATAAATATAAAAGAAAAAAGTATAAAAGAGTTAGAAGTTCTTTGTCAAGATATTAGAGAAGAGATTTTAAGAGTAGTAAGCAAAAATGGAGGGCATCTTAGCTCAACTCTGGGTGCTACTGAACTTATAGTAGCTATGCACAAAGTTTTTGATGTAAGCAAAGACCCCTTTATTTTTGATGTATCGCATCAGGCTTATGCACACAAATTGCTAACAAAGAGATGGGAAGATTTTGAGACGCTCCGTCAATTTGGTGGCACTTGTGGATATACAAAACCAAGTGAGTCTGAGTATGATTACTTTGTAGCTGGGCATAGCTCCACTTCTATCTCTCTAGGTGTAGGTGCAGCAAAGGCGATAAAGCTAAAAGGCGAGCAAGAAACAAGAGTTCCTGTGGTTATGATAGGTGATGGCTCAATGACCGCTGGGATGGTTTATGAAGCTTTAAATGAGTTAGGAGAGAGAGAGTATCCTTTAGTCATAATCCTAAATGATAATGAGATGAGCATAGCAAAGCCAATAGGTGCTATTAGCAGAATTTTAAGCTCAGCTATGGCATCGCCACTATATCAAAAGTTTAAAAAACATACTGAAAACTTTGTAGATAACTTTGGGGAGAGTGGACACTATATAGCTAAAAGGATGGAAGAGTCACTCAAACTCATAACTCCAGGTGTTTTGTTTGAAGAGATGGGTATAAACTATATAGGGCCTGTTGATGGGCATAATCTCTCTCAACTTATAGAGATTATGCAGACTGCTAAGAACCTAAAACAGCCTGTGATAGTCCACGCTCAAACCATAAAAGGCAAGGGTTATGAGATAGCTGAGGGTAAAGAAGAGAAGTGGCATGGAGTTGGCCCATTTGACTTAAATGATGGCACAGCTACTAAAAAAGCCTCTTCTAAAAGTGCTACACAGATCTATACAGAAGCTTTGATGCATCTAGCAAAAAACAACGAAAAAATAGTTGGAGTTACTGCTGCAATGCCAAGTGGGACAGGACTTAGTGAGCTGATGGAAGCGTATCCTGATAGATTTTGGGATGTTGCCATCGCTGAACAACACGCAGTTACCTCCATGGCAGCACTAGCAAAAGAGGGATTTAAACCTTTTTGTACCATCTACTCTACTTTTTTACAACGCGCTTATGACCAAGTCATACATGATACTTGTTTGATGGACTTGCCTGTGGTTTTTGCACTCGATCGCGCTGGAATAGTTGGTGAAGATGGAGAGACACATCAAGGAGCATTTGATATCAGTTTTTTAAGAGCTATCCCAAATATGACACTCTTTGCTCCAAGAGATGAGAAGTCATTTCATCAAGCACTAGGTTTTGCTGCAGAGTATGAGCATCCTTGTTCACTTAGATATCCACGAGGCTCTTTTACTGAGACAAATCTTCCTGAGTCAGCCCCTTTTGAGCTGGCAAAATCTCAACTACTGCGCTCAAATAAGGGAGATATATTATTTGTTGGTTATGGAAATGGAGTGGGGCGGGCTTACGAGACAGCTGAGCTACTTGAAGATGAAGTTAGCATACTAGATTTAAGATTTGTAAAACCTCTTGATGAGGAGATGCTAAAAGATTTATCTAAAAAACATAAAAAATGGTTTGTATTTAGTGATAGCTCTAAAATGGGTGGAGTTGGTTCTGCTATATTAGAATTTCTATCACAAGAAAAAATCCTTGATGTAGAGTTGGTGAGTTTTGAGTACGAGGATAAGTTTATAACCCATGGAAATACAAAACAAGTAGAAGAGTCATTAGGGCTTCTACCTAAGCAACTAGCTAAGAGGGTTGAATCCCTCTCTTAGCTAGCTAATAATTCCTCCCCAATAACTCCGAAGCTTTTATGATAACTAAAAAGCCAAAATCAAATTTGAGATGTTATAATAATTTACTACAAAAATTGAGCACAAATAAAAGTTGTTAGTGGATTATAACAACACTACCAAAGATGCTGCTTCACATGAGTAAAAAATTAAGGAGTACAATATGTTAGATGCTATCGTTTTATCTCTTGCAAAAACAACCCTTTTACATCACTTCTCTAAACATGAAGGTTTAGATAGGGATAAACTTTTAGGTCTTCATCCACAACTAGCGCAAAAGGGAGCTTCTTTTGTTACATTAAACAAAAATGGTGCTCTTCGTGGATGCATAGGTTCGATAATTGCCCACAGGATACTTTATGATGATATAGTCTCAAACACCCTAATGAGTGCCTTTAGAGATGGTAGGTTTTCGCCACTTCAAGAAGATGAGCTACATGAACTCACTATTGAAGTCTCAATATTAAGTACCCCAGAGGAGATAAAATATAGTAACTATGAAGAGCTTGTAAAAATAGTTGTGCCATATAAAGATGGGCTTATTTTAGAACATGGCTCCTATCATGGTACTTTTTTACCTCAAGTGTGGCAGCAACTTCCAAAGACAGAAGATTTTTTAGAACATCTAAGTTTTAAATCTGGATCAAATCCATCTATCTATACGCAAAATCCAAAGATTTCAAGGTATAGAGTAGATGCCATAGAAGCAAGATTTGATGAGATAAAAATACTATAAAAGTGTAGCTTTGATAGTTTTATATATAGATTATTAGGAGAACAAGATGAGACGAGAGATGAGTGTGGCTGGTTCGTTTTACCCAAGAGATGCAGGCGAAATTTTAAAGTATTTCAGTAGTTTTAGTGCTCTGTTTGATAAAAATTCTTCACAAATCCAAGCAAAAACAAGAGCTGTGATAGTTCCTCATGCTGGATATGTTTTCTCAGGTTACAGTGCAAATATCGCCTATAGAGTCTTGGCTAATGGTGGCGTGAAAAACTTTGTAGTTATTGGTCCATCTCATAGAGTTGCGTTTGATGGAGTGAGCATGTGTTCATCAGTAGAGTACCTAACTCCACTAGGTGCTATAGAAAAAAGTGAGCTTATATATAAAACTATAGAGAAAAATTTTGGACTGACTCAAATGGTTACACATAAAGAACACTCAACTGAGGTGCAGTTCCCTTTTATAAAGCACTATATAAAGGATGCAAAGATTGTTGAGCTAGTCTATGGAAATGTGGATGCTTCTTCTTTATCAAAGATTATAGATATGGTGCTAAGCTTAGAAGATTGTGGAGTTATTATCAGCACAGATTTGAGCCATTTTTATAATGAAGAGTATGCTAATAGACTTGATAATATCTGCATTGAGGCTATAAAAAAACTTGATACTTCGCTTTTGCATCAGGGCTGTGAAGCTTGTGGGATTTTGGGAGTTGAGGCCATGATGCTTAGTGCAAAGATGCAAAAACTAAGCCCCATCATACTTGACTATAGAACAAGTAGTGATGCTAGCGGAGATGAGAGCAGTGTGGTCGGTTATATGAGTGCTTGTTTTGTTTAGATGAGATTGTAAAAGTTTATGGTGTTAAAGTTAG
>CAYWVG010000042.1:0-12478 GCA_964461645.1 uncultured Sulfurimonas sp.
GAAGCCAGGTAAGCGTAAAGCTCGTCGTTCTCGCCAATTCTCTAAGCGTTAATCATTCCTTTTTGGAACCAAGAACTTGTTCTTGGCGATTATTCTTTGAAAATTACAAAACCCCGAATTTGTTCGGGGCTTCTAGAAAATTTACAACTCCTCAAAACATACTATCACTCTATAAAATTCTAAATTATAACTACTAACTCTTCTCACTAGCGATTAATAATATTTCATATATAATACTCTCAATTTTAAAAAAGGTATATTATGAAAAAATTTCTTATAGCACTAGTTGGAGTTGTTGCAGTAGCCGCTCTTTTACCCATCATAGGTAATAGTTTAGCTCAAAAGACACTCAAAGAAAATATTGATATTTTTTGTGCAAATGGTGTAGATGTACAAAATGAGACTTCATATTCTAGCTATCTTAAAACAAAAAACCATTATGAATTTATACTAAAAGACGCACCAAAATTTGTAAAGTTTATAAACCAATATTCTGATGCACAGTTACCTCCTTATGTTGAAGCGGCCATTGATGGTGTTACTATTGGGGTAGATATAGAGTATAGTAACTTTCCGATTTCTTCTAAAATCGTTCTTGATATATACCCAATAACACTCCCACAAGAGCTTGAGCAAGAGCTAAAGCAAGAGAGTTTAAACTTTTATAGTTTTGTTGAGAAACTTCTTCAAGCTAAAGGTGTGCTCTACCACATGAACTACTATATTTCTGATGATATTTTTGATGGATATATTAAAGATATAGATGAGGAGTATGTTTTGGACAATGGCAATGAGATGACGTTTAAATTACTAGGTGCGACATACTATGGAGAAGGTCCCATTATAGCACCAAAGAGTCTTCATACTAATATTGCAGAGATTAGACTAGATGTAGCTGAAAAAGCGAGTGATGAGACAATTATCTTTAGAGCTAAAGATTTAAAATCAGCATCAACATTTGAATCACAAAGCACGTATGCCTCAAGTTTATCTCTAAAGAGTTTTTCTTTTCTATTAAAAGAAAATCAAGAGAAAAAGATCGGGGCATCACTAGAAGACTTTAAAGTAAATATATCATCAAATGTTCAAGCAAAGGCTGGAGAATTTTATACAAAAATGTCATTAAAAGAGATGGAAATTAACACCAGAGATATCAAAAGTCTCAAAATAAGAGATATCAACTACGATATCTCTTTGGATGGTGTTGATAAAGATTCATACGAAGAGCTTAGAGTTTTAACCTCTCATGCTAATGTCACAAATTCACCAGATTTTGAACAAAAACTTCAAAGAGTTGTAACAAAATTATTTTCAAAAGGTTTATCTTTAAGCATCCCCGATATGTCCATAAAAAAAATCATAGTTGATAATGAAGAGCCTATAGATGGTTTTGGTTTTATGGCAAGAATGACACTAAATGAAGATCCAAATTTAGAGCAAAACCTAAAATCTTCACCACTAAAGATACTCCAAAAGATAAATCTAGCATCAACTCTAAAGCTATCAAAAGGGTTTTTCGCATATATAAACAAAAATGCCCCATTAGTAGGACTCGCTGGTGCCTTTGTAAAAGAAGAAAATGATATGCTTGTTTTTGAAGTAAAAATGAATGCTGGAGTTCTTAGTATCAACGATAAAGTGGTAAATTAAAAGAGATGCTATTTAGACTTTTGCTTTTTGGATTTTTATCTATAAATATCTTAGCATCGACCTTGCAACTAGCAACGTCAACAAACCCATCAAGACTAAATCCGCTTTTAGCCACAGACTCTAGCTCATCTGAGATAGCATCTTTTTTGTTTAACGGACTTGTAAAGTTTGACAAAGATGCTACTATGATAATCGGGGATTTGGCAGAGGAGTTTTACTTTCTTGATGAGACTACTCTTATCTTTAAACTTCGTAAAAATGTTAAATGGCATGATGGTAAAAACTTTAGCGCTAATGATGTTGTCTTTACCTATAAAACTCTTATATCACCGCAAGTAGTATCTCCATATAGTTCGGATTTTAGGTTTGTAAAGAGTGTTGAGATGGTGGATGAGTTTACTGTAAAAGTTCTCTACCATGAATCTTATTTTAAAGCCTTAGAAGTCTGGATGATGGGAATTCTTCCTGAGCATATTTTAAGAGATGAAAAAAATCTTATGAACTCTAAGTTCAACACTTCTCCAGTAGGCACAGGAGCATACAAACTCCATCAGCTAGAGCATTCCAAAAACATTATACTTGTAGCTTTTGATGAGTATTTCGAAGGAAGAGCGAAGATAGATAAAATCTCTTTTAGCATCATAGCTGACCCAATGACACGCTTTTTGATGTTAAAGTCATTAGCTCTTGATGTGGGAAGCATAGAGCCTATGGAATTTGAGAGACAACTAAATCCTGAGTTTTTTGAGAAGTTCAATATCTATGAAAATATTTCACGCTCTTATACTTATCTAGGATTTAATCTAAGAGTAGAAAAATTCCAAGATAAAAGAGTAAGAGAGGCTCTCTCATTAGCCATTGATAGACAAGAGATAGTTGATATCTTATTTTTTAGTCACGCTAAGGTTTGTACTGGCCCGTTTTTACCAAAGACTAAAGCTTTTAACCCAGATGTAAAAGCGCCCAAACAGGATATTGAAAAAGCAAAAAAACTGCTAAAAGAAGCTGGATACGATGAGAATAACCCCTTTACCTTTGAGATAGCTACATCAAATGCAAGTGCCATCAGGCCATACGCTGCACAAATAATTCAACATCAACTAAAGAAAGTTGGAGTAGTTGTAAAGCTTAGAGTGATGGAGTGGCAAGCCTTTTTAAATATGGTGGTTTTTCCAAACAAGTTTGATAGTGTTCTCTTAGGCTGGGGGCTCTCTCCGACACCTGATCCATATGTTTTTTGGCATAGTGATAATGATAGAAAAAGTGGTTTTAATTTAACTGGCTACAAAAATGAAAGACTAGATAAAATGATAGAAACTTCACAGAGTATGGTAGATAGAGATGAGCTAGCAAAGCTTTGGCAAGAGATGTTTGCCATGATAGTAAAAGACAATCCTTACTTGTTTTTATATATTCCAAACTCCATAACCGCAGTAAATAAAAACATAAAAAATATTGTGCCATCACCAAGTGGCATCTGGCACAACTATATAGAATGGGAGAAAGATTGATGCTAAACAAGCTAGCTCTTTTTGTTAGCATAGTAGTTTTGAGCCTTTTTTACTACTATGTTTATGTTTTAAATGTTGATTATGAAAAGGAAAACTTTATAAGAGAGATCGACAATGGGCTGCTTTTTACTAAAAATCTTTTTGAAGAGGAGCAGAGATACGCTATTACTATATCTACTCTTATCTCTCAAGATGCAGAATTTTTAAAAGCTTATGGTGAAGATGACAGAAAAAAAACATTTGATATAGTAAATAGAAAAATCAAAGATTTAAGCTATTTAGATGGTGCAAAGATAGAGGTTCAAGTCCATGATAAAAATGCCAATACTTACTTAAGAAGCTGGGATTTTGAAGTTAAAGATATACCACTTAGCTCATTTAGAGAGGGTTTAGTATTAGTTAGCAAAACCAAAAAGAGAGTTGTCTCTGTAGAAGTTGGTAAGCGGCTAAACATAAAAGCGATATCTCCCATACTTCAAGAGAATGAGCTAAGAGGATCCATAGAAGTTATCATAGGCTTTGAGCATCTACAAAACAAACTCTTAGCACAAGGCTATACGATGTTGATTTTGTTAGATAAAAAGTACTTAGATATCGCAACAGAGCTAAAAGACAATCCCATCATAAAAGATAAGTTTGTCTTAGTAAATGAGGTAGATGATGAACAAGCGATAAGCTACTTACTAAATTGTGACTTGTCAGTTTTAGGAAGCTATGGCTACTTTCAAAACAAAAATGCCTCATTTGGTTACTTTGGACTTAACAATCTTCACAATGAGCGTATAGGATATTGTGTTTTAGCACTTAAGAGCCAAAATTCAAGTCCACTAAAGAAACACTATTTAGAGCATAAAATAGAGCAAGATATTCAAGGGGTAATTATAAGATGAAGAAGATATTATTGCTTGAAGATGAGATAGACTATCAAGAGACAATAGCAGAATATTTGGAATCCTTAGGATATGAAGTTGATGCTTATGAAAATGGAACTGATGCATATAATGCTATCTATGAGAAAAACTATCATCTTCTTTTGCTAGACATTAGAGTACCAGGGCTTAGTGGTTATGAGATAGTAAAAAAGATAAGAGCAGATAACAATGATATCCCTGCTATATTTTTAACATCACTTACAAACATAGATAATCTTAGCATAGGTTATGAGTTAGGTTGTAATGACTACATACGCAAACCCTTTGCAACACAAGAGCTAAAATATAGAATCGAGCAGACTCTAAAGCTCTTTTATTTTCACACCAACAAAGAGCGCATAGAGCTAAACTATGGATATAGTTACGATACTACAGATAACCAGTTGATATTTGAAGAAGAAGTTGTAATGCTAACGCAAAAAGAACAAAATGCCTTTAACTATCTTATGTCAAAAATAGACAACTATGTTGAGACTAAAAAACTTTGGGAAGATGTTTGGGACTACAAAATGGTAACAGAAGCCGATATCAGGATGTGCATAAAAAAGATAAGAGCAAAAACAAGGTATGAGCTAATAGACAGTAAAAAAGGTTTGGGGTATAAGATTGATAGAAAAAAATAATCAGTTTGTATATTTTGTAGCTCTTATATACTCACTCATCATCGTTATCTTAATAAGCATCCCTGCTTATTTTTATGTAGAAGTAGAAAAAAATAGCTATAAACAGCTAAAAGAACAAGAGCTACAACGCTACTTGTTAGGAGTTGAAAAAGATATTTACGATTTTTCAAGTTCTAGTGAAAATATTTACGATTTTCCTCGCTCTTTTTTGTACGATTCACACATATATAATGCAGATAAAAAGCTAGTCTTTACAACAAACTTAGCACAAGCATCTCGGCTTAACTTAGAGCAAAGTAGTGAACTCATCCATAAAACTATAAGCCTAAATAATAACCGTTTAAATGCAAGCTATTTGAGTGTTTCAGCACTTTTTTCTTACCACGATATATATACAAAAGTCATCATATTTGGGCTTATTCTTGGGATGGTTGTCTTCTTTTTAGCGCTTTTTTTTATCAAGATGAGCATATCTCCTATAGAAAAAGCAAACAAATACTTAAATGTTTTTTTCAACGATGCTATGCATGAGCTTAGAACCCCCATAGGTGTTATGCAACTAAACTTAGAGATTTTAAAAAAAAGAGGAAAAACAAAAGAGCTGAGTAGGCTTCTAAATAGTCTAAGTACCATCATGATGATATATGAAGATATAGAGTATCTTATAAAGTACAACTATGTTGATTATAGAAAAGAGAGCATCAACCTTTCACAGTTTTTGGGAGATAGAATCGACTTTTTCAGTGACCTTGCAACAAGTAAGCATATCTTACTTCATAGAGAGATAGGCTCAGATATACAACTAGATATAAACCGTATAGAGATACAAAGAGTCATAGATAACACAATCTCAAACGCCATCAAGTACACAGGAATGTATAAAGAGATAAGTATAAAACTCTATGAAGATGATAAGATGATTACTCTTAGCGTAGAAGATGAGGGTTGTGGCATCAAAGATACTAAGAAGATTTTTACTCGTTACTATAGAGAGACTGAAGTAAAAGGTGGCTTTGGTATAGGCCTTAGCATCGTTAAGTACATCTGCAAAAAGAACAACATAAATATAAGCGTAAAGAGTGTTTTGGGAGAAGGAAGCACTTTTACTTATGTTTATATAAAATAAAAAAACTAAACTATTTTTAATAGTTACTCAAAAGTTACTCACACATTACTATACTGCCTTGTATCAAAAAAAAGTTTAATTATTAATCTAAAATACTTAAGCTTAAATAAGGAAGTATAATGAAAACAATACATCGTAAATTAGTTTTGGGCTTATCTCTCTCTTGTCTTTTAGCTTCAGGAAGCTTTGCTTTTGACCTAAAAGAGCTGGGAAAAAGAAGTGATAAAGGGTTTGAAAAACCTACACTTGAGTATAAAATACCAGATGAGGGTACTATCCCTAACAATCAGTTTGGTGATTTGATTAGATATGGTAAAGAGCTTACTGTTCACACATATAAGTATATAGGACCTGAGGTTGAAGATGAAAGCATGCGTTATGCAGGAAACAACCTAAGCTGTCAATCTTGCCACTTAGATGCAGGTACAAAAGCTCACTCTGCTCCTTTTGTAGGAACTTCTGCTGAGTTTCCACAGTATAGACCAAGAGAAAATGTTATAGGTTCAATCCAAGATAGAATCAATGGTTGTATGCAAAGAAGTATGAACGGAAAACCACTTCCAGACAACTCTAAAGAGATGAAAGGCTTTGTGGCATATATGCATTGGCTAAGTCAAGGCATCCCTACAGGTGGAGCTAAGATAGAAGGCAGAGGGCTTGATAAGATCGATAGAAAGATGATTAAGCAGACTAAAGCTGATGTTAAAAATGGCGAAAAAGTTTACGCAGAACATTGTGCATCTTGTCATGGAGATAATGGTGAGGGTGTAAAAAATGAAGGTCGTGCGACTGGATATACGTTTCCACCACTTTGGGGAGCTGATAGCTATAACGATGGTGCAGGAATGTACAGAATCTTAAAAGCAGCAGACTTTATTAAGAGCAATATGCCTCTAGGTGCCACAAAAGAGAATCCTATATTAACAGATAAAGAAGCTTATGACGTAGCAGGATATATGAACATAGATGCTCATAAACGCCCAGCAAAAGCAAACAGAGGCGCTGACTTTCCAGATGAAGTAATAAAAGCGCCAGACGTTTATAGAGCAGGCCATCCAACAGACAGTAAAGACGCACAGTTTGGTCCTTTTGGAAAGATTATTAAGTAAGCTTGTAGAAAAAATAAAGGAAATATAAATTATGAAAATCAAATCAATATTATTAAGTTTAGTAGCAGCGTCGTTAGCCTTATCGGCTAACGGTGTTGCTAAGGTAGAAAACTCAAGTGTACTAGCTGATGCTATGAAAAATGGTAAGACTTCTGGCCAGATCAGATATTACTATATGAGTGAAGATAACTCAGATCCATATAGAGATTATTATGGTTCAGTTATTGGTGGTCACTTAAAGTATGAGACTGGAGCTATAGCTGGTTTTAGTGCGGGTGCTGCATTTTATGCTTCACAATTTTTGTCAAGCGATTATGATGAAAATAGTGGTGAACCTCTAATCGGTCCTGGCAAAAACTCAAGATATGTGGCTGGACTTATGGATGCGAGTGATCCATCAGTTAGAAACATAAGTGGCATAGGTGAATTGTACTTAAACTATAAGTACTCAAAAACAAATGTTCGTATAGGTCGTATGAAGTTAAACACACCTTTTATAAACCCAGTTGATGGAAGAATGATTCCATCTTTACCACAAGGTGTTTGGTTTAAGACTTCAGATTTAGAAGATTTTGAACTACAAGCTGGTTACTTAAATGCTTTTTGGAACAGAAGTACATCTAACTGGAAAAGTGCAGCGGACTCTATAGGTTATGGTTACCCTGAGGGAAATGCACCTACTGGTGGCAAAGCAACATATAAAAATAATACTCACACAGATGGTGTTTATGTAGCGTCAGTTGCTTACAGTGGTGTAAAAGGCTTAAATGTTCAAGCGTGGGACTACTACTTACAAAACATTATGAATGTGGCGTATCTTGAAGCTGAGTACAAGCACAAAGTAGGCGACTATAGATTTGTAGTTGCTGGACAATACATACATGAAGTCACAGTAGGTGATGGTGGTAATGGAAAAGATCCAAAACATGCATACAGAGCTAAAAATGAAAACACACAAGTTTTTGGAGCAAAAGTAGGTGCTGGTTATGATGGAACTATGCTTACACTAGCTGCTACAAAAGTAACAGATCAAGGAAGATTCCAGTTTCCAAGAGAGTGGGGTAAAGAGCCTCTTTTTACTTTCCAAAAGAGAGAAAGAACTGATGGTAGTGGGGATGCAACAGCAGTACTACTAACTTTAGGACAAGACTTTGGTGTATTTGGCATGAAGGGACTTGATGTTTTAGCTGGTATCGGAAAGTATGATAGAACTGATGCTTGGAATGCAAAACTAAATAAGTTTGGTATTCCAAGTTATATCCAAGGTAACATAGATGTAACTTACAAGTTTGATGGTCTGTTTAAAGGCTTAAGTGCTGAGTATATTTTTGCAAGAAAATATGCAACAGGTGACACACATAACAACGACAACTTTGTAGTAGGTAAAAATGCCCTAAATGTTCATAACTTTATTATGAACTATAATTTTTAAGAGACATTTCGTTTTATAAATCTTCTGTTTTTATAGGCTTTGTAGATTTTAGCATTACTTGATATAATGCTAAAAATCTACTAAGGCCTTTTTTTGATAATACTCTTCGATTTAGACGGAACACTCATAGACTCAACCGAGGCTATAGTTGAGAGTTTTCATCACTCTTTTAAAACACATAACCACCCACACCCAAAAGATGAACTAATAACCGCACTTATAGGCTATCCGCTAGATATAATGTTTAATGAATTGGGAGTAGAACAAAGCCGTGTTTGGGATTTTGTAGATACTTACAGAGAAAACTATAGAAAAATATCTACTCAAAAAACCATACTTTTACAAAATGCTAGAGAAGCTGTGCTTCAAGCAAGCGAGTTTGCAACTTTAGGAATAGTTACGACTAAAACAGGAACTTACTCTAAGATACTAATGGAGCATTTTGAGCTTATGCATCACTTTGAGGTACTTATCGGCCGTGAAGATGTAGAGATGCCAAAACCAGATGCTGAACCTATTTTAAAAGCCCTTGAATCACTCAAAAGAGATGATAAAGATATATGGATGATAGGTGATACAAAGCTAGACCTCATAAGTGCAAAAGCTGCGAATGTTAACTCAATCGGTGTTTTGAGTGGCTATGATGACTTTGACGCTCTAAAAGTGCATACAAATGTGATATTTAGTGATGTTTTAGAAGCGGTTGAGTACCTTAAAAATAAGTAAAATAGAGATATTTGTGTTAGTTGTTAAAAAAGTGCATAGACTCAAGCTGTATTTAAGAGCAACTTCTCTAAAATACAGCTTAATAGAACTAAAAAATTCTTACTGTATTGAAAAGAAGGAGAACATATGCTAGAAATTAGATGGCATAGTCGTGCTGGACAAGGCGCTGTGACGGGGGCAAAGGGTTTGGCAGATGTAATTTCTACAACTGGTAAGCATGTACAAGCTTTTGCATTTTATGGATCTGCAAAGCGTGGAGCAGCGATGACAGCTTATAACCGTGTTGATGATAAGATGATCATGAATCATGAAAAGTATATGAGACCAGATTTTGTATTTGTCATCGACCCGGCATTAACACTTACAACTGATGTTACTATAAATCATAAAGACACTACAAAATACATCATAACAACTCACTTAACTAAAGAAGAGCTTGTAAAAGCACAACCTAAGCTAGAAGGTAAAGAAGTTTACACTGTTGATTGTATCACTATTGCAAATGAGACTATTGGTCGTCCTATCCCAAATACGCCAATGTTAGGTGCTTTTATGAAAGTGTCAGAGATGTATGATATAGAATTTTTTAAAGAGAGTATGAAAAGAATTCTTGCAAAACTACCACAAAAGATCGTTGATGCAAATATGGTTGCAATACAACGAGCTTACGATGAAGTGAAATAAGGAGCTTATGATGGCAAAGAAAGGTTGGGACGAATTTGAAATAGGGGCTATGCTTCGCTCATTTGATGGTAAGATTGATGATATTGCTGGAACGAGACAAGAAAACCGTGATTATTCAGAGAGTAATTCATATACTGCAAGCGTAGCGGACTGGAGACTTATAAAGCCAGTTTTTAACAAAGATTACTGTATCGATTGTCAATTTTGCTGGGTTTATTGTCCAGATGTTTCGATTATTTCAAGAGACAAAAAAATGATAGGTGTAGATATGGATCACTGTAAAGGCTGTGGAATCTGTGTTGAGGTTTGTCCTACGAACCCTAAATCACTACTAATGTTCCCAGAACAAGCAGATGAAGAGGCAGAGATAGCATCATGGCCTACAAAAGATGAGGAGAAATAATAATGGCATTTGATAAAATGGAATTAAGAGATATCGAAGTATGGGATGGTAACTTCGCAGCTGCTCAAGCTTTAAGACAGTGTCAAATTGACGTGGTCGCTGCTTACCCAATTACTCCATCAACTCCTATCGTTGAAGGTTATGCAAAGTTTTTATCAGACAACTATATCGAGGGTGAATTTGTTATGGTTGAGTCTGAGCATGCTGCAATGTCTGGCTGTATCGGCGCAGCAGCAGCTGGTGGTCGTGTGGCAACTGCTACATCTTCTCAAGGTTTTGCTCTGATGGTTGAGACACTTTACCAAGCTTCAGGTATGCGTCTTCCAATAGTTTTAAATGTGGTAAACCGCGCCTTAGCATCTCCACTAAATGTAAATGGGGATCATTCAGATATGTATCTAGGTCGCGATAGCGGTTGGATTCAGTTTGATTCTTATTGTCCTCAAGATGCTTATGACTTAAACTTTATAGCGTTTAGAGTTAGTGAAGATCATGACATAAGACTTCCTGCAATGGTTCACCAAGATGGATTTATGACTTCTCATACAGCTCAAGGGGTTACAACATTAAGTGATGATGTTGCTTATAACTTTGTTGGTGATTATAAACCAATGAATGATATGCTTGACTTCGAACATCCAGTAACACACGGTGTTCAAACAGAAGAAGACTGGCACTTTGAGCATAAAGCTCGTCAACATAATGACCTTATGACAAAAGTTATCCCAAAGATAGAAGAAGTGTTTAAAGACTTTGAGAAACTCTCTGGTCGTAAGTACAACATCGTTGAAGAGTACGAAACAAAAGATGCTGATGTGTGTGTAGTTTGTATGGGTTCTTCTGTTGAGACTGCTCGTGAAGTTGCAGGTGAAATGAGAGCAAAGGGTATAAAAGCTGGTGTAGTCGGTATTCGTGTTATCCGCCCATTCCCTTTTGAACAAATCAGAGATGCACTAAAAGATATAAAAGCTATAGCTACGCTTGATAGATCATCTCCAAATGGTGCAGCAGGAATGCTTTTTAATGAAGTTGCAGGTTCACTTTTTAACACAGATACAAAAGCACTCCTATCAGGATATGTTTATGGTTTAGGTGGTCGTGATTTAACTAAAGTTCACTTGAGTGATCTCTTCACAGAACTTCAGGCAAATGTTGATGCTGGTAAAGTAACAACTCCATTACAACAGTTTATCGGTGTTCGTGGACCGAAACTATCATATTTATAGGAGAATACTATGAGTGAAATGAAAAAAATAAAAAACTTAAAAGAGTTCTCAACATCAGCAGATCGCTTTGAAGGTGCTAACCTTTTGTGTCCTGGTTGTGCGCACTCAATCATCGTTCGTGAAGTTTTAAATGCGACAAATGATGACTTAGTTCTATCTGCTTCTACTGGTTGTCTAGAAGTTTGTACAGCAGTTTATCCATATACATCTTGGGATGCTTCATGGATCCATATTGGTTTTGAAAATGGCTCTACTGCAGTTGCAGGTGCTGAAGCAATGTATAAAGCTCTTAAGACAAAAGGCCGTCTAAAGCAACCAGATCGTAATCCTAAGTTCGTATCTTTTGCAGGTGATGGTGCATCTTACGATATTGGTTTTCAGTGGATATCAGGATGTATGGAACGTGGTCATAATATGATGCATATCGTACTAGACAATGAAGTTTATGCAAATACAGGTGGACAGAGATCATCTTCAACACCGATAGGTGCAAGTGCTACTACTTCACCAGCTGGTAGAGTAAGTTATGGTGAGAAGAGAAATAAAAAAGATATGGTATCTATCATGGCGTCACACCATATTCCGTACTCTGCACAAGTTTCTCCAAATAAGTGGAAAGATATGGTTAAGAAAATCCAACACGGCTTTGCAGTTGAAGGTCCAGTATTTATAAACGCTGCATCTCCATGTACAACTGAGTGGAAATTTGATCCTAAAGACACTATGACTATAGCTGACTTAGCAACTGATTCATTAGTTTTTCCACTATATGAAATCATAGATGGTAGAGAGTTAAATATCACTTACCGCCCTAAAAATATAGTTCCAGTAGAAGACTATCTAGCTGCACAAGGTCGTTTTAAACACCTATTTAAAGATCAGTATAAGTACTTGATTAAAGAGTGGCAAGAGCGTATCGACAGTAACTGGGCGTATTTACAACGCCGAGAAGAAGCAAGAGTCTAAAAAAGATTCTAGCTTCACAGCATCTTGCACCCAACTCAGACACTCGGCGTACTAAAGTACGCAATCGGTCTGAGTTAGGCACAATCTACA